>WRIB01000004.1 GCA_009782955.1 Treponema sp.
AAAAAATAAAAAAAATTTTTTATAAAAAAAAAGAATTTTCCTTTTTCCTAAAAAAAAATTAATAAAATTTTTTCAAAAAAAAAAAAAATGGGTTTTTTTTTGGGGTTTTAAAACCCGGCCCCCCCCCCCCCCCCCCCCCGCAAAAATACTACGATTATCAATTTTAAAATTATTTAAACAAATAGCAAAAAAAAATATTTTTATGTATTGGGATTGAAATAAAAAAAGCAAAAGAAGTTGAATACAAAATGGAATATAGTTCTAATAATGATATACGTTATGGAGAAACAGGCAATGCAGTATTTAAAAAATGCTATGAGTTTTTTGGAGGATTATATCAATATACAAAATATCAAAAAGAAGAAAAAATAAAATATGATTATTTTTTAGCAATTTATCGGATGTAATAATAAAAATTAACAGAAAGGATTTTTTATATGAATAAGCTAAATTATGCCTATGCTCTGAATCAACGAATTCTTGTAACCGGAGGCGCCGGTTTTTTGGGAAGCCATCTTTGCGAAAGATTATTAAAAGAGAATTGTGATGTGATTTGTCTTGATAATTTTTTTACGGGACAGAAAAGAAATATAGCTGATCTTATAAAAAACCCTTATTTTGAGCTTGTCCGCCACGACATTACTTTTCCATATTATGCTGAAATTGACCAAATATACAATTTTGCATGTCCTGCAAGCCCTATTCATTATCAATATGATCCGGTTCAAACAACAAAAACAAGCGTGCATGGAGCCATAAACATGTTGGGTCTTGCCAAACGAACCAAAGCAAGGATTTTACAGGCTTCTACAAGTGAAGTATATGGCGATCCTGCGGTTCATCCACAAATTGAATCTTATTGGGGGAATGTTAATCCGATTGGCATACGATCGTGCTATGATGAAGGAAAACGATGTGCAGAAACATTATTCTTTGATTATCACCGGCAAAATAATGTAGACATAAAAGTGGTTAGAATATTTAATACATACGGCCCGAGGATGCATCCCAATGACGGCAGAGTTGTAAGTAATTTTATCATGCAGGCTTTAAAAGATGATGAAATTTCAATTTTTGGCGATGGTAGTCAAACCAGATCTTTTTGCTATGTAGATGATTTAATCGAAGCTATTATACGAATGATGAAAACGAATACTGATTTTACCGGCCCGGTTAATATTGGAAACCCCGTAGAATTTACCATAAAAGAACTTGCTGAAAATATTATTAAACTAACGGACAGTAAATCTAAATTAATTTTTCTTGAACTTCCGCAAGATGACCCAAAACAACGTCGTCCCGATATAGCATTGGCTAAATCAAAATTACATTGGGAACCAAAAATAAGCTTGGATGATGGCTTAAAAGAAACAATAGCTTATTTTAAACATTTTGTTTCCAATGAATAAAAAATATAAATGACTACCAATATTGATACCCCTGTTCTATTTCTTGTATTTAATCGCCTAGATACAACGAAACAGGTTTTTAAAACAATTCGAAATGCTTCTCCTCAAAAACTGTATATTGCGTCTGATGGTTCACGTGATGATCGGGAAGGCGAAAAGGAAAAGGTAAAAGCGGTCAGAGAATATATTCTTAGTTCTATTGATTGGGATTGTGAAGTTAATACTTTATTCAGAGAAAAGAATTTTGGGTGCGGAAAAGCAGTTTCCGAAGCGATTACGTGGTTTTTTGAAAATGAAGAAATGGGAATTATTTTGGAAGATGATTGTCTGCCGTCTATAAGTTTTTTTTATTACTGCAAAGAACTGCTGGAAAAATATAAAGATCATTCGCAAATATTTCATATTGCTGGTTATAACCCATTAACTCAAACAAAAATACCTTATAGTTATTATTTTGCCCGGCTACATCACTGCTGGGGCTGGGCATCATGGAGAAGGGCGTGGAATTATTACAAATTTGATATTTGTGATCTTGATGATTTTATAGCTGAAAATAAAATTGATTTAATTTTTAAAAGAACAAATGAAAAAATATTTTGGTTGGATATTTTTAAAAAAATGGAGCAACATAAGATTGATACATGGGATTATCAATGGACTTACACAATATTTAATCAAAATGGTCTATGTATTAATCCATCAGATAATCTCGTAACAAATATTGGTTTTGGCGCAGATGCAACTCATACAATTAATAAAGATCCGAAACATAATAATCAAGCACGATATGAAATTACAGAAATAGTTCATCCCCTAAATATAAATATTAATAATCGTATTTTAAAAAAAATAAATAAAGTTGTTTTTGGTATACACAAACGTCCTTTTATAAAAACTAAAATAAAAAATATTCTAAAAAAATATTTATTGGGAAACTTCTTATATGTCAACAACCTGTAATATTTGCTCACAAATTATGTCCGTGCACGATAAAGCGCAAATCCTTAATAAATATACTATAACGTATTACTATTGTTCAAATTGCGGGTTTCTTCAAACTGAAAAACCTTACTGGCTTGACGAATCCTATTCAAAAGCTATAGCGAGAAGTGATACAGGAATAATGATAAGAAATATGGCAAATGCGACAGATCTTCTTTTTTTCTTAAAATATATCCCACAAGGTGCCTGCCTTGATTTTGGTGGGGGACATGGAATATTAACAAGAATAATGCGGGATTATGGTTTTGACTTTTTTCATTATGATAAATATGCTGAAAATTTATTTTCAGCCGGATTTGAAGGCAATTTAAATAGTAGATATGAATTAGTTACTTCATTTGAAAACTTTGAACACTTTTCATCACCATTGGATGAGATAGAGAAATTACTTCAAATTTCAGATACTATTTATTTTACAACATTATTATTACCTTCCCCTCCCCCCCCTATAATCGATTGGTGGTATTATGCACCAAGAGAAGGTCAACATATTTCATTTTTCTCCCTAAAAACCCTACAAGTTATAGCATATAAATACGATTGCCAATTGTTATCAAATAATTCCAATTTGCATATTTTAACAAAAAAAATAATTAGGACAAATATTTTTAGTTTATTGAAAAGATATAATAAAATCAGGAATAAATTAGATTATACACGTTTATTCAAAAAAAAATCGAAAACATGGGATGATATGCTTGAAATAGTAAAAAATGAAAATTCTATACGATCACCAAATATTTGAATCACAAAGTATTGGCGGCATTTCTCGTTATTTTGCCGAATTAATAATATTCAATCCAGCATCTGAAATATCTATAAAATATTCTGATAATTTATATTTATCTAAGGAATATATACAAAAACATAGCATATTCTCCAAAAATCATGAACGTGATAAATTCTTCCCTTATTTCAATTTCAAAGGCAAAGGACGGCTTTTTCGTTATTATTCAAAAATATTTAGAAAAAACAATCAAGCGATATCTACAGCGCATTTAAAATATTCTAATTTTGACATTTTTCATCCAACTTATTATAACCCCTATTTTTTACAATATTTGAAAGGCAAACCATTTGTTTTAACAGTACATGATATGATTCATGAAATATTTCCACAATATTTTTTAAATGATAAGCACACTGTTTTAAACAAAAAAAAACTAATTTTGGCTGCAAATCGAATAAATGTTAATTCAGAGCAAACAAAAAAAGATTTATTACATTTCTTTCCTGAAGTCGAAGATAAGATAAAAGTAATTTATCATGCGTTTGCGCTTCCCTTCTTGATTCCCAAGAAAAAAGAGAATTTTATTCTTTTTACTGGCATGAGATATGGTTATAAAAATTTTGAATATTTTGTACAAGCTGTCGCTCCTTTACTCACAAAACACGATCTGCGCCTTATTTGTACTGGACAACCATTTAGTAATGTAGAAAATTTACTTTTGGAAAATTTAGGTATTTCTGATAGAATTATCTTAAAATTTGCCTCTGATGAAGAACTATCCGAATTATATGCAAAATCTATCGCCTTTGTGTTTCCATCACTTTATGAAGGTTTTGGCATTCCAATACTAGAAGCTTTTGCTTCTCAATGCCCTGCCATATTATCCAATACCAGTTCCCTGCCGGAAATAGGCGGAAATGCAGCAGTTTATTTCGACCCATATAGTATCGAAGATATGCGTAATAAAATTGAAAACGTTATTTGTTCTCCTACTCTTCAAAATGAAATGATACAAAAAGGAATTGAACGAGTTAAGCAATTTTCCTGGGAAAAATGCGCAAAAGAAACAATGGAAGTTTATAAATCAGTTTTAGAGCGCAAATCATGAACTTGTACCATGAGAAGGCACACCTAAGTTGAAAGGTATAATGCTTGCAGAAGGCAGGTTGTCTACGAGTTACAATATTCCATTACTAATGGAATAAATACACCATTACTACTGGAATAATGCAAAAATAGTACATATAATTAATCCATGAAGTTATCAGAACTCCAGGATATCGTAGGAACTCAAAAACAAGCGATTGAAAACCAAGACCCAGGGCTTGAACGTCAACTTTTGCCGGAACTACCGGATATTCAAAGTCATGCGCTGATTGTAAGCGGTATTCGTCGCTGCGGAAAAAGTACACTTCTCCGTCAGTTTGTAAAAAAACTGGGTAAGCCATGGTTTTATCTTAACTTTGATGATATTCGTCTTGCTTCCTTTTCTTATATCGATTATAAGCTTCTTGACTCAATCCTTCATGATACAGGTGAAAAGCTGCTTTTCTTTGATGAAATTCAATCAGCTGATAAGTGGGAACTATATGTCAGACAAAAGCTGGATGAAGGCTTTCAGATTGTTATTACCGGTTCAAATGCATCTCTTTTAAGCAGGGAATTGGGAACACGTTTGACGGGCAGGCATTTATCCAAGGAGCTTTTTCCTTTTTCCTATGGGGAATTCTGTAATTTCTTTAAGCTGGATAATGGCCCGGAATCATTAATGGCTTATCTTGAAAAAGGCGGTTTTCCCGAATACCTAAAAACTAGTAATACGGATATAATATCCCAGATCCAATCTGACATCTTATATAGAGATATTGCGGTACGGTATGGTATCCGCGATACGTTATCCTTAAAACGATTATATGTATATCTGATATCCAATCCTGCTCAGCTTTTTTCGCCCAGCAAATTAACAGGAGTTGCCGGAGTACAATCACCTACCACAGTATTGGAATATATATCCTTTTTTGAAGCTGCATACCTTATTTCCCTCCTGCCCAGTTTCGCATGGTCGGTAAAAGCGCAAAGTCTTGCTCCAAAAAAGGTATATATCATTGATTCAGGTATTATAAAAACAAGCTCTGTTTCTTTCAGCAATAGTTATGGCGCATTGCTGGAAAATTGTGTGTTTAACAGTCTTAGGATAAAAACAGGGGAGACAGGTTTTCTTGACTATCGGGAGATTTATTATTTTACCGGAAAAAATGGCGGTGAATGTGATTTTATTCTATCGCCAAATACAAAGCCATCTTGTATTCAGGTTTGTTGGGAGTTATCACTGGACAACCAGGATCGCGAAATCAGCGGACTGCTTGAAGCTATGGATTTTTTTAACCAGGAATCCGGTATTATCCTTACCTATAATACCAATGACATAATTCACACAAAGGGAAAAACAATAACTGTAATTCCTGTATGGAAATTTATAGGAAACCAACCATGAAAACTGCTCTTATCTCCGGCGTTACCGGCCAGGACGGCGCCTATCTATCGGAATTTCTGCTTAAAAAAGGATACACCGTCCACGGCATCAAGCGCCGATCATCCAGTTTAAACACCGATCGCATTGATCATCTGTATCAGGACCCCCATGAAAAAAACAAAAAATTTATTCTCCACTACGGCGACCTTACTGATACTTCCAACCTGGTGCGAATAATTCAGGAAGTACAGCCCGATGAAATTTACAACCTTGGCGCCCAGAGTCATGTTCAGGTTTCTTTTGAAGTTCCTGAGTATACGGCAGATACTGACGGTATAGGCGCCCTGCGGCTTTTGGAAGCCATACGAATTTTACATATGGAAAAAAAGATCCGGTTTTATCAGGCTTCCACAAGCGAATTGTTCGGTAAGGTACAGGAGATTCCCCAAAAAGAGACCACCCCCTTTTATCCGCGGAGCCCCTACGCAGCGGCAAAACTATACGCCTACTGGATCGTTGTTAATTACCGGGAAGCATACGGAATGTACGCCTGCAATGGAATACTCTTTAACCACGAAAGCCCAATCCGGGGAGAAACCTTTGTAACCCGCAAAATTACCCGCGCCGCCGCCCGTATTAAACTTGGGCTCCAGAACAAACTGTACATGGGCAACATTGATGCAAAACGCGACTGGGGTTATGCAGGCGATTACGTTGAGCTAATGTGGCTTATGCTCCAGCAGGAACAAGCGGATGACTATATAATGGCCACGGGAATTACTACCACTGTTCGTGATTTTATTACCATGGCTTTTTTGGAAAATGGAATTAAATTAAACTGGGAAGGGACAGGAATTAACGAAAAAGGAATTGATCATGATACAGGCAGGATTCTTGTCGAAATAGACCCCAGATATTTCCGTCCCGCCGAAGTTGATATTTTAATCGGCGACCCGTCAAAAGCCCTTTCCGTACTGGGCTGGAAACCAAAGGTACAGCTTCCGGAATTAATTAAAATGATGGTAATACACGACCTTAAACTTGCAGAAAAAGAACTGCACCTTAAAAACGGAGGTTATGGAATAAAAAATTATTATGAATAAATTGTACAAGGATTTAGGATGTCGCAGTTAACAGAATCTATTCTTGAATTTACTGTATTCTGTGTTGAAAATGTTGCAGAACGGCTTGGTATAGACGGCAGCGAAATATACAAGCGGCTCACACAAGACAGTGATATACTAGACAATTATATTATTCCATCGTATGACTCGCTTCATACGCAGGATAAGGAATATATTGTAAACGATATTATTGATTGCATGCATGAACGGAATATTGCCTAATGATTATATATCACGGCTCAGCCGCAGATATTATAAAACCTGATCTTTCGTTCGCACGAGATAGAACAGATTTTGGACGCGGTTTTTATACCACTCCCATAAAAGAACAGGCGTATAAATGGGCAAAGCGATTTCAGCGCCGCAGCGGAAAAAGTTATGTGTCATTATATGAAATTAATGAGACTGTGATACGAAATGATTGTTTGATCCTGGAATTTGCCGGCTATTCAGATGAATGGATTGATTTCGTCATTACCTGTCGAAACGGAAACGATAAAAGCGATTATGATGTGGTCATCGGAGGAGTCGCAAACGATAAAGTCTTTAACACAATAGAACTTTACTTTGATGGATTAATTGAAAAATCGGAAGCTTTGCGGCGTTTAAAATACGAATCTGCAATATTGCTTCCGGTCTCAAGCAGTTATTAATAATTATTTACGATATATTAGCAGTGAATTATTGTCATGATCGCTAATAAAATATTGCTTCAGCGAAAATATTCACGCGTAATTTCTGCGTACGCCAAGCTTAAAAATATATCCTTAAGGGAAGCTTTGAGGATTTTTTATAATTCAGAGATTTACATGGAAATGCGTAACAATATTTCTGATATGCATTGCCGCAGTGACGGGTATCTTGCGGAAGAAATAATGCTTGAAATAGGAAATATTATTTAGCAATAAGAAATAAAAAATATTATGAATAAAAACGACAGGATTTATATCGCCGGCCATAGCGGACTTGTAGGAAGCGCTGTTTTACGAAAGCTGGAATCGGAAGGTTACGAAAACATTATAACAAAAACCCATCAGGAATTGGATTTGGCTGATAAATTTGCGGTTGAACATTTCTTCCAAGAAAACAAACCAGATTATGTTTTTCTTGCCGCAGCAAAAGTCGGCGGAATCGGAGCCAATTCACACTACCCTGCCGATTTTATTTACCAAAATACGATGATTGGCTTTAATGTGGTATATGCGGCATATAAAAATGGTGTAAAAAAACTCCTGAACCTGGGGTCATCCTGCATTTATCCGCGGGATGCCCCGCAACCGTTAAAGGAAGAGTATTTATTAACCGGCCCGCTGGAAGTTACCAATGACGCTTATGCCATAGCAAAAATCGCAGTAATTAAACTGTGTAATTCCTTTAATTCACAATATGGAACCAATTTTATTTCCGTTATGCCAACCAATCTTTATGGCCCGGGAGATACCTACGATACCGAAAATAGCCATGTACTTCCGGCGATGATAAAAAAATTCCACAAAGCAAAGATTAATGGAACCAACAAGATAACACTTTGGGGCGATGGTTCGCCCCGCAGGGAATTTCTTTACAGCGATGATCTGGCCTGTGCCTTGCTTTTTCTTATGGAATCAAAAAGCGCGTCCGAAATTGGGGAACTTGTCAATATTGGCACAGGCATTGATCTTACCATAAAAGAATTGGCTGAATTAATTTATAAAACCATCTATGCCGACAGGACGGATATGCAATGCAATATTGAGTGGGATATAACCAAACCCAACGGCACGCCACAAAAACTGCTTGATGTTAAAAAAATTAACCAAATGGGGTGGCAGGCAAAAACTCCCCTTAACGATGGAATTAAAAAAGCTTACGCAGCTTTTTTAACTGATACAACTCTTTGAAACTTTCCATTATTACCATAAATAAAAACAATGCCGCGGGGCTGGAAAAAACAATACAAAGCGTTGTTTGCCAGACATACTCTGATTTTGAATACATCGTAATTGACGGCGC
The DNA here is from genome assembly GCA_009782955.1 of Treponema sp. Lineage (GTDB taxonomy): Bacteria > Spirochaetota > Spirochaetia > Treponematales > Breznakiellaceae > WRIV01. The sequence goes on from WRIB01000004.1 coordinate 8,731, forward strand.
ATCTGTTGATGGAAGTTTAGAAATAATAAAAAAATACGCAGATAAAATTAATTATTGGGTTAGCGAGACTGATACAGGCATATATAATGCCATGAATAAAGGAATAAGACAAGCCATCGGAGAATATTGTTTGTTTTTAAACAGCGGGGATTATTTGATAGAAAATAATAGCCTTAAGTATATTTTTTCTATTATAACCGGAGATGCAGATATATATTATTGTGATTGTTTATATGCCATGATTCCGAAAACATTAAATGTAAATAAGTTAATACAAAGTCCAATTAGTCATCAGAATTCCATAATTAAACGCCATTTATTTATAGAACATGGGTATTACAATGAAGAATTCATTATTTCATCGGATTATGAATTTTTTTTAAAAGAAATTTGGAAATTCAAAACCAATTTTAGGCATATACCAATGACATTATCTTTTTATGAAGGACATGGAATTAGTGCGACAAATATTTCATTAAGAGAAAAAGAAAGAAAATTGGTCTTTAGCAATGTTTTTAATGAAATATCTGATTCAATAATTGAATATTTTTATTTTAACAAAACAATATACGCCGATATTATTCGCAAATGCGGTAATTCATTGATTTTGAATTTTATTTTAAGGGCATATCGTTTCATTGCAAAAAGACTATTTAGGAAAAAAGATTATCTAGAGTTATGGGAACATTTTGAATAGCATAAAAATAATTAAATTTTTTTTACCCCATGGCATAATCATATATAAGAAAATAATATTAACAAAAATATTATCATTTTATTACTATTTTAAAGTAAAATCATTTCACATAAGAGAAAACACCGCACTATTAATTGAGTTTTACACTTTTCATGGTGAAATTTTGCCCGGCCTGATAAAATACCTGTTTGATTTAGGGTATAATGTTGATATTATTTTTAGCAAATCGAATAATAAGGACAGGAATGCCAGAAATGATGCTGGTTTATTTTCATGTTTCAACGGCGATGAAAGGCTAAGGACCATAACCTTATCCAATTATGGTAAAAATACATTATTGCGTTCTTCCAAGATAAGCTATTATAGAAATATTATAATAGGTACTTTTAATGATGGAACAATCAGAAATGAATTATACAATATTGACCTATTTAAATTAAAACCGGTTTGCATGGTTCATGACTTTTATGTTATTCATAATTATATCAATACAAACAAAATAGTAACCCTGGTAAAAATGGAATATCCAAACAGAAAACCGCATTTAATTGTAAATGCTCACTATTTTGGAAAATACCAAAAAAGGGCAAAGTCAAAAAAAACGGTTTTCATTACTCTTAATTCAAACAATTTGTTTAACCGGAATTTATATTTGTTATTTAAAGCCTGCGATACATTATACCAAAATGGAATAAATAATTTTAGTGTAAAGATTATTGGGCAGGGAATAGCTGTACCCGAACGATTTCTTGATAATTTTCAGGTTTTTGGGTTTCTTGATTATCCAAATATGTTCAAAGAAACAGCTGATTCTGATTTTTTTTTAGCGCTTATTGATCAGGCAAGCATACAATATACAAATAAAGCGAGCGGTTCGTATCAGCTTAGCTATGGTTTTCTAAAACCAATCGTATTACACCGAAAATATTCTTGTGTATCCGGCTTTAATGACAAAAACAGCATACTGTATAATGACAACGATGACTTGTCGGAGGCAATGATAAAATGTATTAATATGCCGGATAATGACTATTCGTTATTAGTTAATGAACTGGAAATTTCGGAAAAAGAATTATATACTCGATCCCTTAATAATTTAAAAGAAGCGCTTGAAGCATCAATTTGACAGAAGCAATATCCAATGCACCAATTTTCCATCATAACACCAACATATAACCGCGTCAAATATCTTCCAAGAATATACGATTCCCTGCTGCAACAGAATGATGTAGATTTTGAATGGATCATTGTAGATGACGGATCATCGGATAATACAAAAGAAGTAGTTGAAAAATTTAAAAAAACCTTTAAAATTAAATACTACTATCAGGAAAACAGGGGTAAACCAAGTGCGGTTAATGCCGGAATACAAATGGCGGATAGTTATATATCAACGTATTTTGACAGTGACGATAAATTTTGTCCTAATATATTAAAAACTATTTGGAAATATTTTGATGCTAAAACAAAAAAATTTGAACATGAATGTGTTTGTGTGACGGGTTTATGCCAATATGACGACGGTGAATTAATTGGAAGAAAATTCCCGCATGACTACTATGTATCAGATCCAATTAGATACCTGGATAACAAAAACCATAAATCAGACTCATCTGAATTTTTTCTTACTGCGATTCTTAAAGAATACCCGTATCCAGTTTTTGAAAATGAAAAAAATGTTTCCCCGTCTATTGTATGGAATCGCATTGCCCTGGCTTATAAAACAATTTTTGTAAATATAATATTCATTGAAAAGCAATTTTTACCCGATGGATTATCAACCCAAAACTATGACTTAATGTACCCAATAGGTGCGGAAATATTTCACAACGAAGCTTCAATCCCTCCATTTAGGCTGAAATTACAGATACATCATTCCGCTCGTTATATTTTCTTTGCAAGAATGAATAAAAAAAAGAATATTTTCAATAATGCAAAGAATAAATTAGTATTTCCCCTGGGAATATGTGGTTTTTTTTGGAATAAATTTAAGACGTTTTTAAAGAAATTCGGTGTTTTTCATAGTTTAAATAATTTTTTAATAAAAATAAAAATTAAAAAAGGCTATATAAAAAAATTTAAATGAATGTTATATTCACCATCGACAAACTAGATATGGGTGGGGCTGCGCGGGTAGTATATGAACTGGTAAAAAATATAGACAAGTCGTGCTTTACATTAAAAATTATCTGTATTGATGGAAGAACAAATTCTTTTCTTGAAAAACAAATGTTAACCGAAGATTATGCTATTATTTTTCTTAAAAATCCAAGATTAAAAAAAAAAATACTTCTATATAGAATCATCAATAGATTATTTTTTATTTTTTTTGATATAATTTCCATTTTACGTCTCCGTAAAGAACTAAGAAAATCAAAGCCGGATATTGTACATGCCCACCAATACGGAATTTGGGCCGGTTATTGGACTATGGGCAATAATATTCCCCTTATTACTACCGTGCATTCGCGGCCCGATGGAACTTTTAACCGTTTAACAGAAAAAATAATTCTTAAACGTTCCATTTTACTGCATCGTAACATTTTTGTCGCAATATCAAAACACAACCTTGATTCCATAAAATCGTATTGGCATCTGGACAGCAAATATGCGCGTTATGTTAATAACGGCATAAACATCGGCAGTTTTTTTTCGGTTCCCCACGATTCATTTACTTTTATTAATATTTCCAGGCAGGATAAAAATAAAAATCAATCGCTAATAATACGGGCTTTTTCCAGGTTATTTCACGAAGACCCGTCTATTCCCATGAAATTATTCCTTGTCGGAGACGGAGATACCCATGGTTTATTAAAAAAAGAAGCGGAAAATCTTGGCGTAACTAATATGGTAACTTTCCCCGGATATGTTTCGTCTGCGGCTCAATATCTATCCTGTTCCGATGTCTATATTTCATCTGCAAACAGAGAAGGGCTTTCTCTGTCTGTTCTGGAAGCCATGGCTTCGAAACTGCCGGTAATAGCCACCGACGCAGGAGGCGTCCGGGATTTAGCCGGGGAAAACGGCATTCTTATACCATGCAACGATGAATACTCACTATATGCGGCAATGAAAAAGTTACGGGATAATAAGGAAATGCGTCTTTTTAAGGGCAGGAAATCTTTCGAAATGGTTCAGGATTATTCGGCCATTAATATGGCAAAAAAGTACTGCGATCTTTACCAGGAGTTTTCTGCAGCAAAATGAAATTTTTTATTATCACCATTGATACCGAAGGAGACAATCTCTGGGATCATCGTCTTGGCGATACGATAACTACGAAAAACGCCCGCTTTATACCAAGATTTCAGGAATTATGCGATAAATACAATTTTTTCCCAGTATACCTGGTAAATTATGAAATGGCCCAGGATTCCTTTTTTGTTGATTTTGCAAAAAAAAACTTGAACAGGAATACATGCGAAATTGGCATTCATCCGCATGCATGGAATAATCCGCCTTTTTATGATTTAAAAAAAGCCGGTAATACCTATGGGCTTCCCTACTTGATTGAATACCCCGAATCAATTATGAAAGAAAAAATTAATGTTTTGTTTAATCTATTAAAAGAAACTTTTCAATGCGATATTGTATCCCACAGATCAGGCAGATGGGCGGCAAATCAGGTTTATTATGATCTTCTTATTAATTATGGCGTAAAAATTGATTGTTCTGTTACACCTCATGTTTCATGGAAAAATGCAAAGGGCTTAACTCCAAACAGTAAAGGTTCGGATTACAGAAAAAGCCCGGAAAAACCATTTTTTATCAAACACAGCATCGAAGACCATTCTTTATTGGAAATACCTGTAACCATAAGAATGCTGCGGCATTTCTCCGTCAATTTTAAAAAACTGTTTCATCCTAAATATTTTGCATCAATAATTATGGAAACGATTAACGGTAAGCCAATTTGGCTTCGCCCCAATGGAAATAATGCATCTAGTATGCTGGCTTTGATACATAATATAAAAGAATCAGAAGCTGACTATCTTATGTTTATGCTGCACTCTTCCGAATTAATGCCGGGCGGGAGTCCAAAATTCAAAACGCTTGAATCTATCGAAAACCTTTATCATCAGCTTGATATGCTATTTAACATAGCATCAAAAGATTTTCATGGTATCACCCTTCGGGATTATTATTCATATTTCGTACAGAAAAAAACGGCATAGTATGCTGATCTATCCAAGAAGATACCTAAAATTTATTCGTCTCCGGCATGGCCTTGCTTATTTTGATGAACCCTATGATAAAGTCAAGGCAGATATTATCCGGGAATGGCAATATTCAAAAAAACGTACGCTGTTTTCCGGTGATATCCATACATTGCTAATAGATTTAACAAAAACTGAAGATGATATTTTCTCCGGCTTCGACAAAATTACAAAGCGTCAAATACACAGTGCAAAGACAAAAGATGCTTTTACAACGGTAACCTTTAATAATAATAGCGAGAGGGGGGGGGGGGGAGAAAAAAATAATTTTTTTGTTTTTTTTAATGCCTTCGCATTATCAAAAAATTTACCGCCCATCGGTGAAGAAGAATTCAATTTTTTGTTCGAAAATAATGTTTATATAATCCGCGGGGTGTTGTATAACGATGAAGTTTTAGTATATCACAGTTATATCACTGTAAATAAAAGAGCCCGGTTAATGCATTCCGCATCATTATTCAGGAATCAAACAGATACTGCCTTTAAGAACCTTATTGGAAGAGCCAACCGTCTGCTTCATTGGGATGATATATGTTTTTTCAAAAAGAATGATTATCTAATATATGATTTTGGGGGTATCAGTATAGATAGTAAAAACCAAGGGATACAGGCAATTAACAAATTCAAAGAGGGATTTGGCGGAACACCTGTAAAAGAGTATAAATCATATATTCCCTTAACCCTCAAGGGATTGATATTTTTGTTATTAAAAAAGATAATATGAAATTAACCAAACACATTAAGCGATTTTTTCCACAATGCCGCTTATACGGTTTTTCCGTTGCGTTCTGGGCCCTTGCCTACCCTTTCTACCGCCTATTTGGGCCTTTAAAACCCTATTTTGCGGTACATAAACACCGGGCAATTTTAAAATATTTAACAAGAAAATATTCCGGTATTGTTAATCAGTTTACAGACAGTGATAAAACGCCCGAATCCCCTATCGGCCCGGAATCCACAATTTGGGTTTCCTGGTGGGATGGAGAAGAGGTCATGCCCGCCCTTGTTAAGGTTTGCTGTCAGACAATAAAACAACACGCGGGGACTCATCCGGTAGTGCTTATTACAAAAGACAATTATTGTGATTATGTATCTATTCCGGATTATATAATGGATAGAGTTAATGCCGGCAATATGAAAATAACCCATTTTTCCAATATTTTACGCGCCAATCTTTTATATAAATACGGGGGCATTTGGTTAGATGCCACTATATTGTCATTAAAAAATATATCTTTGGAGAACTCATTTTTTTTTACGTTAAAAGCGCCCGCCAAAAAAAGCGTCAGCGTTACTTTGACCCGATTTGCGGGGCTCTCCAATAATGCTAGAAAACTTCATAATCAAGCGTATCCTCAAATAAGCCGCTGGTCGGGTTTTCTGCTTGCCGGAACGAAAGGTTCCCCAGTTTTTAAATATATGATGGATATTTTATATGCCTATTGGAAAGATCATACCGATCAAATTGACTACGTGCTTTTTGATTATACAATAGCATTTGGATACGACAATATCCCGGTTATAAAAAATTTAGTTGACAATGTTCCTTGCAGCGATACAGAAAAATTCGAACTGGAAAAAGATCTGAACAGCGAATACTCAGAAGAACGATTCGCAAAATACTGTTCAGCGGCATTTCACAAATTAACATGGAAAAAAAAATTTTATACCCATACAAAAGAGGGGAAACTTACAATATACGGCCACATCCTTGATACATTTGCCGGAAACACCGCATGAAATTTCTAGTAACCGGATCTGCCGGTTTTATTGGATATCACCTCACAAAACGTCTTGCAGAGGATAATCATGATATTGTGTCTATTGATAACATCAACAATTACTACGACGTCGATTTAAAATATGGCCGCCTTGCGGCTTTGGGAATTAACCGGGCAGATATCGAAACGGCAGGATCGGATAAAACAATCATATCTTCGATTTTTTCTAATGTAAAATTTTATAAAATTGATTTGTGTGATGCTGAGCGTATAACAGCATTATTTTCAAACGGCGCTTTTGATATTGTTTTACATCTTGCCGCACAAGCCGGCGTACGCTATTCTCTTGCCAACCCCAATGCATATATTTCCAGCAATATACAGGGATTTCTGAATATGCTTGAGGCGGCAAAACTGTATCCCCCGCAGCGATTTGTATACGCTTCGTCAAGTTCCGTGTATGGCCTAAATACAAAAATACCGTTTTCGGAAAGCGATGCCGTCAGCCAGCCTGCAAGTCTATATGCAGCAACGAAACGGTCCAATGAATTAATGGCCCACGCATACAGCCACTTGTATAATATTCCAGCGACGGGTCTGCGTTTTTTTACTGTCTACGGCCCCTGGGGAAGGCCTGATATGGCGCCGATTATTTTTGCCAAATCAATAATCGAAGAAAAGCCAATCACTGTTTATAACAACGGAAACATGAAACGGGATTTTACCTATATTGATGATGTTGTTGAAGGAATCATCCGCATTATCAGCCTTATTCGGAAAAAAAATGCCGATGTCTCCGTACCTGCCGCTCTATACAATATAGGCCGCTGTGGACCTGTACCGCTTATGGATTTTATTCATACCCTGGAAGATGCGCTGGGAAAAAAAGCGTCAATTAATTATGCGCCAATGCAGGCAGGTGATGTATATGCGACCTGGGCCGATTGTTCCGCCCTGGAACGCGATACCGCCTATCGTCCGCATACCCCGCTTTCGCTCGGCATAAACAAATTTGTCGAATGGTATAAAGGATACTATCATTAAGGAAATACTATGGCCTCTGTAGCGATTATAGGAACAGGATATGTCGGGCTTGTTTCCGGAGCGTGCCTTGCCGATTTTGGAAATACTGTTACCTGCGTTGACCTTGACAAAAATAAAATCGATCTCTTAAAAAAGGGGGAAATACCGATTTATGAACCGGGCCTTGCGGATGTGGTTACCCGCAATACGGCCCTTAACCGCCTGCGGTTCACCGATTCGCTGCCGGAAGCGGCTGCAAAAAGCGAAGTAATTTTTATTGCCGTTGGTACGCCCCCTTCGGAAGACGGCAGTGCCGATCTCTCATATGTGGAAAATGCCGCCCGTGCCATCGGCAGGATAATTAATTCCTACAAAATTATCGTTGATAAAAGCACCGTGCCTATTGGAACCGCTGGAAAGGTAAAACGCTGGCTAAAAGAAGAAATAGCGAAGCGTGTTGAATGCGGCGATCTTAAGGAAGGAGAGGCGGATTTTGATGTCGTTTCCAATCCCGAATTTCTGCGTGAGGGCGCTGCGGTACAGGATTTTACCCATCCTGACCGGATCGTTATCGGTACGGACAAAGAACGTGCCCGGACAATTATGAAAGATGTCTACCGGTCTTTATATTTAAATGAAACTCCCTATATAGAAACAAACCCTGAATCCGCAGAAATGATCAAATATGCCGCCAATGCGTTTCTCGCTGTCAAAATTTCTTTTATTAACGAAATTGCAAACCTATGCGAAAAGACGGGGGCCGACATTCGCGATGTCGCCAAGGGAATCGGACGGGACGGCAGAATTGGAGGAAAATTTCTTCACCCCGGCCCCGGGTATGGAGGAAGCTGTTTTCCCAAGGATACCCGGGCCCTCGTCCGTACCGGAAGAGATGCCGCTTTCCCGCTTTCCATTGTTGAAGCGGCGATACTCGCGAACGAAGAACAAAAAAATAGAATGGTAATTAAGATAGAAAACGCCCTTGGAACGCTGCACGGCAAAACAATCGCTGTGCTGGGTCTTTCCTTTAAGCCAAATACCGGAGATATGCGCGAGGCGCCGTCCCTGACCATTATCAGGGCTTTAACTGCAAAGGGTGTCCGTGTCAGAGCCGCTGATCCGGCAGCGATTGCGGAAGCGAAATGGCGGCTTAAAAGCATAGCCGCTTCGATTGAATTTTTCGAAGATGAATATGAGGCCATGGCAGCTGCGGATGCTCTTGTTATTGTTACTGAATGGAATCAATACCGCAATCTTGATTTTGACCGCATAAAAAAACTGCTTTCGGCGCCTGTTTTGTTTGATCTGCGTAATATTTATACACGTAAAGATATGGAAGAAAAAGGATTCTCTTACCACGCGGTTGGACAATGAAATACGTGTATGTTTTAGCAAGCTGCGAACATGATGATTATTATGAGCAGTTTTTGCTTTCTCTGGCATCTTTTCGGCTGTATAACCCAAATGCTGCGGTTATTGCATTAATCGATGAAAAAACAAAACAGAATCTGAACGGAAAACGCTCAAGATATGAAGAATTTATTTCCGAGACAAAAATAATTAATGTACCCCTAGAATATTCACAAAAGGAAGCTTCCCGCTGGATAAAAACTTCCGTACAGCATTATATTTCTGGTGATTTTCTTTATATTGACTGCGATACCATTATTGCAGAAAAGCTGGATTATGATTTTCCTTCAGATATTGCCATAGGAGCGGTGCTTGATACTCATGTAACCCTGGAATATCATCATTTAAAAAATCATTTTAATAAAGAAGATAAAAAACTAGGGTTTTCTTCTTCTTTTAAATCCAACAATAGGTTCAACGGAGGACTGCTATACTGCAGAAATGATTCTCCGGCGCGGGATTTTTATGAAAAATGGCATTCCCTGTGGATCGAAAGCCGAAAAAACGGCTGTTCCCAGGATATGCCTTCCCTTAATCAGGCCAATTATGAATTAGGCGGTATCATTGCTGAATTGAACGGCGAATGGAACTGTCAGATCAGCCATAACGGTCTGCCCTGGCTGGCCAATGCAAAAATCATTCATTATTATGCTACTTCTCTTAGCTCTTTGGAACCTGCTTACAAACTTGCTTCAAGCGCCGTTATTAATTCGCTAAAGGAAACCGGGGAAATATCTCCGGAAATTTTGATGTATATAAAAAAGCCAAAAAACGCATTTGACCCTTTTTCACGGATTATTTCTGATAAATCGACTATTCATGCTTTAGATAAATCTTTGCTTTTTAAATCTATAAGGTTTTTTAAGAGACATGGCAAATCATAAGGAAATTATATGATTATCCGATCCAAAGCCCCTCTTAGGCTCGGTTTTGCCGGCGGCGGCACCGACATTGCCGCTTATTATGACCGGTACGGCGGCTATGTGTTAAACGCCACCATAGACATGTACGCCCATTGTACCATTGAACCCAACGATTCAGGCAGAATTGAATTTTTTGCCGCAGATTTAGATAAAACAGAAGGATATCCCGCCGAAAAAAACCTTCCCCTCTCCCCTGTTCTGCCTCTGCATACCGGTATCTATAACCGCATCAACGCCGATTTCTGCAATACCGGCGCCCAAAAACCGCTGTCCTTTAAAATGACTACTTATTCCGATGCTCCCGCCGGTTCGGGCCTTGGCTCATCCTCCACCATGGTTGTGGCAATAATAAAAGCCTATGTTGAATGGTTAAACCTGCCCCTGGGTGAATACGATATTGCCGCCCTGGCATACAAAATAGAACGGGAAGACGCAGGCTTGGCGGGAGGAATGCAGGATCAATATGCCGCCACCTTCGGGGGCTTTAATTTTATGGAATTTTACGGCGAAAACCGGGTTATTGTTAATCCCCTGCGGTTAAAACGCTGGATCAGAAATGAACTGGAAGCCTCTCTGATCTTGTTCTACACCGGCGTTTCACGGGAAAGCGCAAATATTATCAAGGAACAGATTGAACATACCCAAAGAGGAGATCAGGAAAACCTGGAAAGCCTCCATGAATTAAAAAACCAGGCAGTTTTAATGAAAGAAACCCTGCTAAAGGGAGATTTTAACGGCTTTTCGGGGTGCCTCTTAAACGGCTGGCGGGCAAAAAAAAACGCCGCCTCTTCCATTACCAATTTATTTCTTGACGACCTCTATCAATACGCTGTAGACAGCGGCGCAAAATCGGCAAAAATTTCCGGTGCCGGGGGCGGTGGTTTTATGATGATCTTCTGCGATCCCTGCCGCCGCATTGATCTGATACGGGCCCTGAAAAAGAAAGAAGGGATGGTACTGACTCCGAGTTTTACCGAAATAGGAACGCAGGCATGGATCATTTACAACAGTTAATAGAACGGTATCCCCGGCTTTCCGCCATACAGGACGATATTAGAAAGGCATATTCCCTGCTCGAAGAAACATTTACCGCCAGAGGAAAACTCCTTGTCGCCGGTAACGGCGGCAGCTCCGCCGATGCCGGGCATATCACCGGGGAGTTAATGAAAGGCTTTGTAAAAAAACGCCCCCTCCCCTCCAGTTTTATTTCTAAATTGAACGAAATTGACCCTTCTCATGCCGGGTATCTGGGGGGAGCCATACAACAGGGGCTTCCGGTTATAGCCCTGCCCGAACAGACTGCCCTAATGACCGCCTGTCTCAACGATATAGACGGAGACATAATCTATGCTCAGCAGGTGTATGGATACGGCAGCCCCGGCGATGTATTCTTAGGTATTTCAACTTCGGGTAATTCAAAAAACATAATTCTTGCCGCCATTACGGCAAAAGCCAAAAATCTAAAGACCATCGCCCTCTCGGGTGCATCGGGTGGTGCATTGGCAAAATACGCGGATGCGGCGATCATCGTGCCGGAAAAGGAAACCTACAAAATCCAGGAGCTGCATCTTCCCGTATATCACGCCTTATGCCTTATGCTCGAGGAGCATTTTTTCCCATGAAAACCGTCATCATGGCCGGCGGCAAAGGCAGCCGCATGGCCTCCATCGCCTCTGATATCCCCAAACCCATGATACCTCTCCATGGGAAGCCGGTTCTCCAGTATCAGCTTGAATGCCTTGTAAAAAACGGTTTTACGGACATTCTTATTACCATTGGCCATCTGGGCCATGTGATAAAAGATTTTTTTAAAGATGGAAAACAATTCAACTGTTTCATATCTTATTACGAGGAAGTAGAACCGCTGGGAAGCGGCGGATCATTATTCAAGATCATTGATAAATTAGATGATGATTTTGTTTTAATCAACGGCGACATAATTTTTGATATTGATTTTTCGCGCTTCGTTAATTATTACCGGACTTCCGGCGCCTGGGCCGCCCTTGCCGTTCACCCAAACAGCCATCCTTTCGACAGCGCTCTTCTTGTAACCGATTCTGAAAACAGGGTGATAAAATGGATTAACAAAGAAGACTCAAGAGGTTATTATAAAAATCAGGTCAACGCAGGCATTCATATCCTTTCAAAGAAGCTCCTGCGCTCTGTTACCCTCCCTTCCGAAAAAGCCGATCTTGACCGTGAAATTCTAAAGCCCCTTATCCCAACGGGAAAAATATATGCCTACCCTACTCCGGAATACATAAAGGATGCGGGAACTCCCGTCCGTTTTAAACAGGTAACAGAAGATATAGAAAAGGGTTTGGTTCAAAAAAGAAACCTTTCTCAAAAACAAAAAGCGATTTTCCTTGACCGGGATGGCACCATCAATACATTCAACAGTTTTGTAACAAAGCCGGAAGATTTTGAACTTCTTAAAGGCGCAGCGGAGGCGATACGTAAAATTAATTCGTCAGGATATCTTGCCATTGTTATTACCAATCAGCCGGTTATTGCCAGGGGAGAAACCGATGCAGCAACCCTTGATTTAATCCACATGAAAATGGAAACCGATTTAGGCGCCGCCGGTGCGTATATTGATGACCTTTTTTATTGTCCCCATCATCCGGATAAGGGATTCCCCGGAGAAAGACCGGAATACAAAATTGACTGCAGCTGCCGAAAGCCAAAACCAGGAATGATCCTTGCGGCGGCAAAAAAATATAACATTGAACTTCCATGTTCCTATATGGTTGGCGATGATATGCGGGATGCAAGGGCAGGTATTGCCGCCGGCTGTATTCCTATTTTTTTAACAAATAATATGCCCTTTGACGACACTTCAATAAAGAGTTTTAACGCCTTGAATGATTTTGTTGAGTATATAATTTAAGGGCCATTTTATTTTGCCTGATTTTATTTACAACATAATTATTTTCCCAATAATTCAAATCATTGAAGCTGCCTTTTTCCTGTCACAAAAAGTTTTTAAAGAAACCGGAATATCCGTTATCTTTGTCAGCCTTGTAATTAGTACGCTTTTACTGCCCCTGTACGCAGTGGCGGAAAACTGGCAGCTTTTAGAACGGGATATCGAAAAAAGGCTGAAACCAAAAATCACTAAAATTAAAAATGTTTTTAAAGGTGATGAACAGTACATGATTTTGTCAGCGTATTACCGGCAGAATCATTACCATCCGGTATATGCCATGCGCAGTACCTTCGGACTGCTTATTCAAATTCCATTTTTTATTGCTGCCTATTCATTTCTTTCACATCTGGAAGCAATAAAAAATGTACCCTTTTTATTTATCCGCGATCTGGGATCGCCAGATGCATTGTTTTCCGCCGGAAATTTTACGATCAACCTGCTTCCTATTGCAATGACGCTAATAAACTTTCTTGCCTGCGCTGTATATACAAATGGGCTTTTTTTTAAAAATAAAATGCAATTATACGGAATGGCCGGCATATTTTTGATACTGCTGTATAATTCGCCGTCAGCGCTGGTTCTTTATTGGAGTATGAATAATGTATTTTCATTGGCAAAAAACATCTACTATCGGATTAAATCAAAATACAAACCCTATATACTGCTGGTTCTTTTTTCCTTTGCTTTAGCTGCATTGGCTGTTTTTTGTATTATTAACTACTACTACGATTCAAAAGGACAAAAACTGGCGGTTCTTTGTTTTTTTACCGCCCTTGCCCCCTGGTTATTTGTTATCTTCAAAAAGCGCCGCTTTAAAATAAATCTTTTAAGCTGCAACCCGGAAAAATCGCTTTCTATTTTTTTATTTTCGATCTTTTTATGCTTTATTCTTTTTGGGCTTTTTTTGCCATCCCAGCTTATAGCTTCTTCTCCCCAGGAATTTTCTTTTATAGATACTGTCAATAACCCTCTATTTTTTTTGCTGAATACCGCCTTTCAGGTTTTCGGTTTTTTTGTTTTTTGGCCAATCTGCCTTTATTCCCTTTTTTCCGATGAAACAAAAAAATATTTCTCCGTCTTTTCCGCTGTTTTAACTCTGGGTATTATCATCAATGTTTTTATATTTTCCGGAAACTATGGCCGCATATCAATAAGTTTTATATTTGAATCTGGCCCTAATCATTCAGCCAAAGAAATTCTATTAAATATTTTTATACTCTTCCTGCCTTTTGCCGCCGCATTTATATTAAACAAACTAAAATATCGAAAATTAGTTCTTACGGCATTTTCTCTTTGTATTTTTTCGCTTTTTAGCATTTCAGTTTTTAATATTATTAAAATAAATGCTGCTTACCATGATTTAAAAACGTATTATAAAAATGAACAGGAGGAACTGCGGGAGATTGCACCCCTGAGCTCACTTTCCAGAAACGGCAAAAATATTGCGGTATTTATGCTTGATCGGGCTGCCAGTGTTTTTATGCCATATATATTTGAAGAGTCGCCGGAATTAAAAGAAATATATTCCGGTTTTGTTTTTTATCCAAATACTGTCTCATTTGCTTCCGGCACCCGGGTCGGCGCTCCGGCGGTATTTGGAGGATACGATTATACACCCGCCGAAACAAACAAAAGGGATAATATTACGCTGGTGGAAAAACACAATGAATCCCTTGTTATGCTTCCCCGGATTCTTTCAGAGAATGGGTTTACGGTTTGTATTACTGACCCTCCGGATGTTAATTATAACTGGAAAAGTGATTTGAATATTTTTAATATTGGGAATGACAATATAAACGTATATAGTACCTATGCCCAATATACCGATTACTGGCTAAAAGAACATGATCTTAAGCTGCCAAAAACAGAATATGTTATCAAGCGAAACATTTTTTGGTATTCATTACACAAGGGATTGCCGTTGTTTTTTCGCCAGCCTGTTTATATGAAGGGTGATTGGTTTTCTACAGCATCCAACCAGAGCCTCCGTAATTCGATAGGCGGTTATTCTGTGCTTGATTATTTACCGCGTCTTTTTGAAATTACTGACGATGCTGTTAATACTGCATTTATTATGTCAAATGACCTTACCCATGATAATTCTTTTCTGCAAGCGCCCGAATATATTCCTGTAATTGCGGTTGCCGATTATGGCAATACCCGTTTCGCAAAAGAAGCGGCGTACCATGTTAACGCTGCGGCAATAAAACTGCTGGCAAAGTGGCTGGAATATCTAAAAACAGAAAATGTCTATGATAACACCAGAATTATCCTTGTTTCCGATCATGGCCCGGGAAAAAACTTTGTTACTAAAATCGGACTGCCTTTTTATGTTGATGAATACAATCCCATCCTGCTTGTCAAGGACTTTTACGATTCAGGTGAATTAAAAACTGATATGACTTTTATGTCTAATGCGGATGTACCGTTCCTGGCTTTAACCGGTATTATTGATGATCCAAGGAATCCGTTTACGGGCAATGCTATTTCTATGGAACAAAAAAAAACCCCGTTGTATATTGCTGTCTCAGTGAAAACTGGTCATGCCAAAAGGGAGTATACGCGGTATCCCTTTGATCCAAAAATTGACCATTATGTCCACGGCAATATTTTTGATGAAAAAAACTGGTCAAAGGCGGAAAAATGAATTTACCTCTTCTTTATATTGATCCCGGCACGGGAAGCGCTCTTTTTTCAATTTTAATTGGAGCCGTCGCAACAGTATATTTTTTAGGCCGGGCGCTGATAATAAAACTTAAAGTTGTTTTATCCGGCGGAAAAGCATCGGCATCTCTCAGGCTGGCAAATCCCTATGTTATTTATAATGAAGGCAAACAATATTCCGATGTTTTTAAACCCGTACTTGGCGAATTTGAGGCCCGGGGCATAAATGTGCTTTATTTGACCTCCGCAGAAGACGACCCGCTCCTGAACGGGCAATACAGCCATGTTACATCTGAATTTATTGGCGAAGGGAACAGAGCATTTTCGCGCCTCAATATACTCAGCGCCGATATTGTGCTTATGACAACGCCCGGCCTTGACGTGTACCAGTTAAAACGTTCAAAGGGCGTAAAGCATTATGCTCATGTGCTTCATGCGCCCAGCGATGCAACCATGTACCGGCTTTTTGGGTTAGATTATTACGATTCAATTCTACTTACCGGAGATTATCAGGCAGAAGACATAAGGATACTGGAAGAACAGCGGGGAATTCCACCTAAAAAACTTGTTACCGCCGGCTGCACTTATCTGGATATTTTTCAGCAGAAGATAACTCATCTCCCAAAGGTGGAAAATCATCATTTTACGGTTCTTGTTTCACCTTCATGGGGGCCTTCGGCGATACTTTCGCGTTTTGGAGAAAAACTGCTTGATCCTCTGGTAAATACCGGCATACATATCATTGTGCGTCCCCATCCGCAGTCAAAAAAATCAGAGACCGCCATGCTGGAAAACCTAGATGCAAAATACAAAGATGCTCAAAATCTGGAATGGGACTACGAACGGGAAAATATTCATTCTCTTTCAAAGGCCAATATTATGATTTCCGATTTTTCCGGCATCATTTTTGACTATGCCTTTTTGTTTGATAAACCAGTAATATATGTAAAACAGGGATTTGATCTGCGTCCCTACGACGCCGATGATCTTGGCGAAGATGCCGCAGAGAAACTCTGGCAATTTAGGACTCTAAAAGAAATGGGAATTGAATTAACTGAAGATGATTTTCCGCGTATCGGCGAAATCATACAAAATGCATCGGACAGCGAAGAACTGCGCCAGGCCAGACAGAAGGCAAAAGATACCGCATGGCAATACCGGGGAGAAGCGGGCAGACGGATAGTAGATTTTATGGTTGAAAGAGTGATCCGCTAATGATTTTTACCGCTGCTTTGAGAAAAACACTTTATTCTGCATTTTTATTTTTTATGCTTTTCCTTTCCTGTGTTTCCACTTCTCTTCCCCAGGACAGCGTTATCGGCATCCCAAAAGATTTTTTTGGCATGGTTCATGCCGGCGGCACCCGAAGCCCCGAAGAATACCAACTCCTTGGTGAAATGGAAGTTACATGGATTCTTAGCACTTTTTATTGGAAAAACATTGAAAGGGAAAGAGATGCATTCGATTTTTCCAGCTACGATCATTATGTGGATACTGCCAGGAAAGAAGGAAAAAAAATTGTCGCCGTACTGGGATACGAAGCGCCATGGCTGTATCCTGATGGAAAGAACAAAAAATATATTTCACCGGATCATATTCCCCTGTTTCTGCGTTTCGTTGAAGAAACCATTAGGCATTTTCGGGGCCGTGTAGATGTTTGGTCAATATGGAATGAGCCAAACTTTGTATTCTGGAAAGGTCCAAAAAAAGATTTTTTTGAATTGTCCAAACAAACTGCCCAAAAAATCAAAGAAATAGACCCGGATTCTTATATTCTGGGCGGCGTATTTTTACGGGCCCCCAGGGGATTTATAAAAAATATGCACAAAGCAGGATCTATGGAAAATCTTGACGGCCTGGCATTTCATCCCTATGCAACAAGCCCATTGGGGGCCATGAAGGTCCATGATCGTTTTCTAAAAACCCTGGCGGAAATAAATTATTCTGGACCTGTATGGATTACCGAAGTTGGCTATCCTACCGGAGGATGGTACCCGACAAGGGTATCCATGGATAAATTACCAGCTTATGTAATTAAAACCATAACCGGCGCGGCTGCCAGGGGATCAAGGGTTTTATTGTGGTATGAATTATTCGACACTCACAATGAAGGAAAGGTACCATCCAAAAAGCTGGACTCGGAAAAATACTTTGGTCTGGCCTATCCTGATTTTAGCCGAAAAAACGGCGCCTGGGCCTATGAACTATGCGCCCGGTTTTTGCCAGGATCACGATATACGCCTGGTTTACCGGATCGGGAAAATGTACCTTCAGACATTGTTTCTTTTTGTTTTTTAGAAGGCATTACAGGAAACAACACTCTCATCCTCTGGAATGATAATAAGCGGATCAAACAAGTTACATTTTATCTCCCAGTTCCATCTATTCTTTATGATATTTCAACCGGCAGGGGCAGCCCCCTGCCGGTTGAAACGATTCTTGATATTGGAAAAAACCCCCTCTTTATCACATGGCAAGGTACGGATATTCCGCGCCTTTCCATAAAAAAGCAGCCAAATTAATGAATATGCTATACACCATGATTATTTACCCCATCACCCAAATAATTGAATTTGTTTTTGTATTTTCCCAAAATCTTTTTAAAGAACCAGGGGTGTCGATTATTTGCGTATCGGGAGTAATCAGCTTATTATGCCTGCCGTTGTATCTGGTAGCGGAAGGCTGGCAGAAAACTGAACGGGATATTCAAAAAAGGCTTGCACCCAAACTGGCAAAAATAAAAGCTGTTTTTAAAGGCGACGAACGATATATGGTTGTATCGGCCTATTACCGGCAGGTTCATTATCATCCGGTATACGCAATGCGCAGTACCTTCGGACTGTTTATTCAAATTCCATTTTTTATTGCCGCCTATTCATATCTTTCGCATTTGGAAGCATTGCGGGGAGCATCTTTTTTCTTTATTAAAGACTTAGGCAAACCCGATATGCTCTTGCCCATAGCAGAGGGGATAAATCTGCTCCCTGTTTTAATGACGCTGATAAACTGTACGGCAGGTGCATTATATACACAGGGACTTCAAATAAAAGACAAAATCCAGGTATATGGAATATCGCTTGTATTTTTTGTACTGCTGTATAATTCCCCATCCGGACTGGTTTTATATTGGACAATAAACAATGTATTTTCGCTTGTAAAAAACGGATACCTAAAACTTCCATTCAAAAAAAAGCGCCTCTTGTTATGTTCAGCCATTTCAATTTCTGCATTATTATTGGCATATTATACATTGTTTATTCTTCATGGCAACCCAAGGGTCAGAACTCTTATTACTGCTTTGTCGACAGCGGCTGGAATAGCGCCATGGATAATTAGTCCCCTAACCGGCCTGGCAAAAAAAATAAAAAGAATTCCTTGGAAATCAAAAGAATCAATATCCCTTTTTATATTTTCGATCCTTATTCTTTGGGCGGCAACAGGAATTTTTCTTCCTTCCATGCTTATCGGCTCTTCTCCACAGGAATTTTCCTATGTTGACAATATTAGATCACCGCTTTTTTTTGTTTTCAATGCCGCTGTTCAAGCATTTGGGCTCTTTATCCTTTGGCCCTTAATGATATATTTCCTTTCGCCGGAAAAAATAAAAAAAATGGCAGCGCTGTCAGTAACAATCATTTCTTTTTCCGCTCTGTGTAATATTTTTATTTTCCCGGGAAATTATGGGCCCATTTCCAATAATTTGGTGTTCGCCGGAATGGTATCTTATAATATACGGGAAATCCTTGTAAATACATCCGTTTTGGCTGTCTTATCCGTTATCATTTTTTTGCTCTATATTAAGGGAGGCAGAAAAATATTATCTTTTTTTACAATAACTTTGTTTGCTGCCCTTATTTCTTTTTCTTTTAAAACAATTTACGCTATTAATGCAGAATTCCATAAACTTTCCGAGTTTTACGCAAAGGAAGATCATAAAACGGATAAACCAATTGCTCCAATATTTCAATTATCCAAAACAGGTAAAAATGTTTTAGTTATTATGCTTGATATGGCCGCCAGCGTTTTTGTCCCCTACATATTCGAAGAAAGTCCCGAGTTAACAAAAAAGTATGAAGGATTTATTTATTATCCAAATACGGTTACCTTTAACGGATGGACAAAATACGGCGCCCCTCCCATTTTTGGCGGCTATGAATATACTCCGCAGGGATTAAATAACCGCCCGGATGTTTCCTTGACAGAAAAAATAAACGAAGCTCTTTTGTTAATGCCAAAACTTTTTACCGCTTTCGGGTTTTCCGTTACGGTATCAGATCCTGCCTATGCCGATGACAATTGGATTCCTGATTTGCGTATTTACGACGATTTAAAAAACACTTCTACCCGGATCACTGACGGGGTTTTTACAGATCTGTGGCTAACAAGGAACAATATAGTTTTACCCAAGCTCAGCGAAACGCTAAAACGGAATATTTTATGGTACGCCATATTTCGGGAAGTTCCTCTTGCATTTCGACAGGGCATATATTACCGTGGTTCATGGTGCGCCCCATTTTCTGAAAATAGAATGCGTTCATTCTTAAATGGCTATGCCGTACTTGATTTTTTAAATGAATTAACCGGTTTTGAACCGGAAAAAGATAATTCTGCTGTTTTTATTACAAATAATACTACCCATGAAAAAATATTTCTACAGGAACCTTTTTATAAACCGCAGCTTTCTGTAACCGGTTATGGGGACAGCCGATTTGGAAAAGAAGACTGGTACCATGCCAATGCGGCAGCAATAAAACGTCTATCCGAATATTTTGACTTCCTTAAAATTCACGGTGTATACGATAACACCAGAATTATTCTTGTTTCTGACCATGCGGTCCTGGATAACTCTTTTGTCACAAAGACTAATTTGCCTTTTCATGTTGATCAATTTAATTCATTTTTATTTATTAAGGATTTTTATGCAAAGGATGAATTTAAAACCGACATGTCCTTTATGTCAACTGCCGACGTCCCCTCTTTAGCCATGAAAGAACTAATCGAAAACCCGGTCAATCCATTTACCGGCAGGGCGGTTACAACTAATCAAAAAAATGAGCCCCTTTTAATTCTAATTGACAGGGGGCAAAGCAAAAATTCTGCCGAGATCGACCTTAATCCCCATAATACTTTTTATGTACACGATAATATTTTTGAAGAAAAGAACTGGAACAGGCCAAAAAAAATACCATGACCATCTGCGTTGACTGCAGGATGATAAATGCCAGCGGCATTGGCGTATACCTAAGAGAATGTCTGCCATTCCTGCTTAAATCGGCAAACAGTTTTCTGCTGCTTGGCGATGCTGATATTCTGAAAAGCTTTAAAAAAAATGTGGAAAATACGGTTATTATTGGCTGTAACATAAAGCCTTTTTCAGCGGGAGAATTATTTTTTTTTCCTAAACAGATTGCAAAGCATATTAACACCGCCGGCTGCTATTATTCCCCCTTTTTTAACATCCCGAAGGGCATAAAAATTCCCGTTTTTACAACTATCCATGATATTATTTTTCCTGATTTGCCGGAACTTACATCCCGCCTTGGTCTTGCGGCACGAATGTGGTTTTACCGCCGCGCATTCAGGCATTCCAAAAAAATTTTTACCGTTTCTGAATTTTCAAAATCACGGATAAAACACTATTCTAAAAACTTCGCGCCGGTTATCGTAACCCATAGCGCAATTCAACCGCACTTTTTGAAATATAGAAAAGAAAATATCAATATCAAAAAAAAAGAGCATATCATCTTCATTGGCAATGTAAAACAACACAAAGGCCTTAATTATCTGCTTGAGGCTTTTTGTTTAGCCAAATCGGAGGGGCTGCCGCATCAGCTTGTTATTATCGGAAGCAAAGACAACTTCCGAACTGTTGATAATACTATTATAAAAAAAATAAACTCCCTTGACCCCGAGGCGGTTCAATTTACCGGTTTTATTTCCGGCGAAAAACTGATGGACTGCCTGTCCGCCGCTGTCCTTCTTGTTCAGCCCTCACTTTACGAGGGTTTTGGGCTTCCTCCTTTAGAGTCAATGATCCTGGGCACACAGGCTTTGATTTCCGATATTCCCGTTTTTAAAGAAATTTATAAAGACTTTCCTGTTATGTTTTTTCGTGCCGGGGACACGGATGATCTAAAAGAAAAACTCCTATCCATCCTGTGCAACAAAAAACCAGGGAGAATAAAACTACCGGAAGATTTGAAAAAACGGTATACCTTTGAAAAAACTTCAAAAATAGTTCTTGCCCATCTGGAAGATAAATGAAAGTTGCCATAATTCATTACTGGCTTGTTACAATGCGGGGCGGCGAAAAGATGCTCGAAGCCCTCCTTGAGCTTTTTCCTGAGGCCGATATTTTTACCCATGTATACGATCCTTCGTCAATTTCGGATTTAATCAATTCGCATAGCATATATACATCGGGCATACAAAAATTTCCTTTTGCAAAAAAATTCTATCAGAAGTACCTGTCATTTATGCCAAAAGCTCTTGATTCATTCAATATACAAAACTATGATCTTGTCATTTCCAGCGAAGCCGGTCCGGCAAAAGGCGTGGTGCCCAACCCGGACGCTTTCCACCTATGTTACTGCCACAGTCCCATGCGTTACATCTGGGATATGTACCATGAATATCATAAAAGGGCTGGTTTCTTTACCCGTTTTTTTATGAAACGCCTAATTCCCCGGCTGCGTCTGTGGGATGTTTGTTCTGCAAACCTTGTAGATCGCTTTATTACCAACTCAACATATTCGGCCGGCCGAATAAAACGATATTATAACCGGGATGCGGCAGTGGTTTACGGACCGGCTTCCATTGAAAAATATCTTTCTGTTCCTAGAAACGCAGGCGAATATTATCTTCTTGCAGGGCAGATTACCGAATACA
This sequence comes from Treponema sp., assembly GCA_009782955.1. GTDB lineage: Bacteria > Spirochaetota > Spirochaetia > Treponematales > Breznakiellaceae > WRIV01. Next base: position 31,203 of record WRIB01000004.1, read on the forward strand.
AAAGAGCCGATATTGCCATTGAAGCTTGTGCAGTTTCGGGAAGAAAGCTTGTGGTGGCAGGAAGCGGAATGTCAAAAAAAGACATTCGCCGCTGGGAAAAAACAGGTGTCATTAGTTTCAGGGACAGGGTTTCAGACGCGGAGCTTATCTCTCTTTTTTCAGGGGCGCGGGCGCTGATTTTTCCAGGTATAGAAGACATGGGCCTTATTCCCATCGAAGCCAATGCGGCTGGCTGCCCGGTAATTGCGTATGGAAAAGGCGGAGTTCTTGACACTATAAAGGACGGCATTACGGGTATTTTCTTTTATGAACAGACTCCTGTTTCCCTTATAAAAGCAATAGATCGCTTTGAGGCAGCGGAAAAAGAAATGGCCTTTAGCCGCCGGGAACAATTTTCGGATCATGTACGGCAGTTTTCGAAGGAAGCGTTTAAAGAAAGGGTCCTAAAAATTATCGAAGAACGGAAACGAATTTAATGCCAGGGTTGATACAACCCCAAAATGATGCATAAAATCATTGTATGTTAAAGTTTTGTTTCAGTAAGCCCACAATAAACCTCATAATGATTATTTTCTTCCTGCCATTACCTTTGTTTTCGCTTCCTCCTCAAGAAATTCTCCATCCCGGCGACTGGTCTTACGATGCCCTGGCCATCCTTTCCCGGGAACAGGGAAAAGTCTTCTTCGCGGATTCCCGGATCACCGTAGCTGAGATGGAAAACTACCTCGCACAAATTGACGTGGATTCCCTGTCAGAAAGCGCTCTTGTCATTTATGATCGCCTGTCGGTATATCTAAAATCAGACCATTGGGCATCATTTAGATCCGACGTTATTTACGGCTGGGTGGATCTTGTTGTACAGCCGGAACTGTATTTAAAAACCAATGAACTTGTTCCATGGATTTACAACGACCATTCCCGAAATCCAATAATCCTGCTGCCGGTAGGATTTTCCATTGGCCCATGGATTACCGCCGGAATGGAACTTAACATCGGTCAAAATGAATACGCTGCAACCCTCCATAAGAATCATATTAATATACCCTGGGACCCGGTACCTCAGTTTGATATACATTTTCCAAAACGGGCCTATGTAAGTGCCGGTGTCCCCATTGGAGAAGCATCGGGAATTAATTTTTCTATAGGTCAGGGGGACAATTTTTTTGGGAAAACCCGCACAGGCAGCGTTATTGTATCCGAATTCCTGGAAAGAGTTGTCTATGCCCAGGCTTCTGTTTATTCACCCGTTTTTAAGTACACCGCCCAGGTACTCCAGTACGAAGTAAATAAATACCACTATATGCACTATCTCCAGTTAAAGCCCCACAGAACTTTTTCCGTATCCCTTGCCGAGGGGGTACTGGTAAACGCCCCCCTGGAACTCCGTTTCCTTAATCCCTTTACAATCTTTCACAGCTACGAAGGTTATAAAACATACGGCAATTACAACGAAGAACTGGGAAATGATCCAATGATGTACGATCAAAACGGGCATTCCCGCATTGGGTCCTATTTGGGAATCAAACTGGAATGGCAGCCATTTCGTTACACGCGTTTCTACGGCCTCTTTGTTATGGATGTACTTGATCCTCCGGTAAAGAAAAAAAACTATATGGGGAACCTGTACCCCGATGCAGTTGGGTTTCAGGCCGGTGCGGAATTTTCCATGCCGGCAAATGGGGGGTACTGGGAATTCGGCGTTGAAAGTGTTTATACCTGCCCCTATTTGTATATTATGTGGGACAAGGGATGGTCTTTTTATAAAGAAGTCCCTGAACTGGACATAATGAAAAACCCTCCCCTCCGTTATTGGACGGGAACGCCCTTTGGTCCGGATACCATTGCAGGTGTTATCTGGGCGGGATTCAGGGCTTCGTCGGGATGGTATGGAGGTTTGTCGTTTGAAATTACAGCGCAGGGGGAGAGATCTGGATTAAGCGTTTTTGACTGGTATGACGATGATGACAGCAACTATCGATCAAGCAACAAAGTGAACAATGTTACGGTTCCTCCTACAGGAATACCGGTCTTTACCTATACCACAAGGGCCCGTTTTGAATATTCTCCCGCTAAATGGCTTAGTTTTGCCATTCAGCCCGGATATAGAGCTGCCGTCAATGCGGGGGCCGGGCCGGGCCGGATTGTTCCCAACGCTCTGCGGGAAGAAGGCCGGATAGAGCATAGCTTTGAATTCGTTCTCTCTCTGCGTTTTCAGCCGTTGCTTAAATAACTGTTCAAAACCAAGAAAAATTTAGAAGAAACAATAAATAAAATTATTACATTAGGAGAAAGTTTTTGAAAAAAGAAATCCGAATCCTTTCCAAAACTTCAGTTTTTGGAGAAGCAAAATTAGTTTTATGGAAAAAACCCTGCATGCTTATGCTGTTTTTTATTCTTGGCCTGCCGCTTATGTTTGTTATTCCCGCCGGCAGCCTGCATGCTCAAACGTCCCGGGCGATTCACGAACCAAACAGTGAAATTTACAAAGACATAGATCGCTGGTATGTCCAAGGTTACATCCGGGAGTTTCTGCCTCTTATTCGTCCGTATCCAATTACATTGATCGAAAAAATCCTTGACGAAGTAATATTGAATGGCGATACAGAGGCACAGCAAAAAGCGGGTTCGTACAGGAAATATTTTATGCCGCCTTCAAGGTTTATACATTTTGGTGCATCGGCATTTATGCAGGGAAAAAATAAAGAAAACGGATTTCTCGGGATGGTATCTGCTGACGGCACAGCCCGTATTACCGAACTCTTAAGCGCCAGCTTTAATTTAACAATACTTGGCATGACGGATTTGAAAGGGGAACGATTCAATGTTCCGGGAACGTATTCCCTGTATTCAGACAAGATAGATGATATTTCAAATATAGGAGCCCTGGAATTACTGCCTGTCTGGACTTCATTAATGGCCCTTGGAAACAGCGGTGTGTATTTTCAGGCAGGCCTTGCCCGTACATCTTTCGGCCCTTTCTACGACAATGGTATTATTGTCGGCCCCCAGGTTCCCAGAGCCGGTCATTTTAGTTTTGTTTTTTATAGGCCAAAATGGTCATATGAAGTGCTTTTTCAGAGCATAATAGCCACAGACGACTTTGGTAAGGGACAATATTCCGACAAGTATAACGTAATACATGCCATAAATTTCAGGCCCTTCATAAATCTGGAAACGGGATTTATACAAACCATAACATTTGGGGGCCGCCTTGAACCCATGTATTTTGTACCGTTCACGTTCCTCTTTGCATCCCAATCAATGGGTGGTTTTTATGATAATGCGTTTATGGGCCTTTATGTGCGCTGGCGGCCTTTTGATACATTTTTAACACAAGCCAATGTCTATGCTGACGATATTAGCTTTAACGGACTTTTTTCCGGAGAAACCAGATTCAAGATTGCCCTTGAAGGAGGACTTTCCTGGGTGCCAAGAAGCGGCGTTCTTTCAAGCTTGGATTTTGACTATACAGCGGTTTTTCCTTATACATATACTCATTGGCACAGGCCAAATAATGATCGCTATGATCCCGGTAAGCCAAATTATTTGAATTACACCCACATGGGCAGGAATATCGGCCCCGATCTTGAACCGAATTCCGACAGGTTTTCCCTAAGAACAAACTGGAAAACCATTCCGGATATCGATCTAAACTTGTCTCTATATTTAACCCGCCACGGTAATTCATCAGAGGGATTTATTGACAGCGCTTCAAAAAACCCCGGCGATGGTTCAATTTTTGATGATGGAACTGATGATTCCGGATTTGACTGGGATAACAAAGATGGTCCGCTCGATTTTAATCCCCGGTCAAATCTTTTTTTACTTACCCAGAACACTCTTGATACACGTCTTGGAGGAACAATAGGCATAAGCTGGGCAATCCCGGGTCCCGTTGGCGTTGTTTTTAAATTGATGGGCGAATACGGCCTTCAATACGGCTGGAACCGCAGCGTTGACCGAAAGATTAAACCGGGCAATAATGGCTTTGATCAATATTGGAGCATTGGAGGAATGTTAAGCTGGTAATTACCGGCAAAGAACAAAGTATAAAATGATCCTGGACGAATTCGAAAACTGGTACCGAGAGCGGTATCGCAGAACCAGTTCTTCCCTTACCACCTCCTTCCTTATTCTGGCGGACATGATTTCGATTATGCTCTGTATTGGCGGCGGTTTTTTTCTGATTCGGATTTTTTACGGAGGCATCTCCTTTTATTCCTTTGTAACCTACTGGCCCTACCTTCCTGCCTTTATTGTAATCTTTCTTATTTACAATCTTTATCCTGGCACATCCCTGGCGCCGGCGGAAGAACTGCGGCGGATTACCTATTCTTCGCTCATCGTCCACACAGGAATCATTTTGTCCCGGTTTATTTACTATCTGGAATTTGACACGGTCTCGGCAGCTTTTTCTGTCAGTTTTGTTTTTTCTATTATGGGGCTTTTGGCGGGCCGCTCGGTGATGCGCCGCTTCCTGTCTGTTACTGGCTTGGGAGGCATTCCGGCGGTAATCTACGGCGCGGGGTATACGGGCCGGGCTGTGGTGGACCGGCTGTTGGCAAGCAAATATGCCGGTTATATACCAGTACTGATCCTCGATGACGATATTGAAAAGGGCAGCGAATACCGGGGGATTCCAATTATTAACGATACAAAATTAGGACCGGAAATTGTCCGGCGTTTTAATATCAAAATGGCCATTGTCGCCATGCCTTCCCTTTCCCAGCGGCCGTTAAAAAATCTTATCAGCTATTCTGTTTCAGCCTTCCGTTACAATGTCTTGATCCCCGATATTTTTTCTATTACCAACATTTGGATGAGCGTCCGGGATTTCGGCGGTATTCTGGGATTCGCCACCAGCCACCGGCTTAATATGTTCTGGAATTTATGGATAAAACGCCTTATGGATTTGAGTATCACCCTGATCGGAAGCATCATCCTTTTTCCCCTGCTGTTGTGCATCGTGTTACTCATCAAAGTCAGCTCCCCCGGCCCGGTTCTGTACAGCCAGGAAAGAATAGGCCAAAAAGGAAAAACCTTCCGGACCTATAAATTCCGCTCCATGGTGTCCGATGCGGATGAAAGACTAAAGGAGCTTCTGGCTCAGGACAAAAGGGCCAGGGAAGAGTGGGAACAAAATCAAAAATTAAAAAATGACCCCCGAATCACCTTGATAGGAAAATTGCTCCGCAAAACCAGTCTGGACGAGATTCCCCAGTTTATTAATGTTCTGCGCGGAGAAATGAGCCTTATCGGTCCCCGGCCTATCGTAAAGGCCGAAATAAAAAAATACGGCAGTGATTTTCAGCGGATTTTTTCGATCAAGCCCGGCCTTACCGGGCTATGGCAGGTTTCGGGACGATCCGACACAAATTACACGGACCGCGTTTCCTTTGACACCTATTATCTGCAGAGCTGGTCGGTATGGCTCGATATTTGGATCATCGGGAAAACCATGGGCGTAATACTGCGGGGAAACGGAGCATACTAATGAAAATAAAATTGATATTTTTCCTAATGCTTCCTGTCTGGTTAGGCTTTTCGGGGCCGCCGTTTCTTTTTTCCCAGATTCGGCCCTTTACAGAGGTATTCCCTTCCGCCAGTGTTGAACAGCGTCATGCCGCCTTTTCTGCCGAAGGATATCTCTATACTGGTCACCGGACGGAAAACCTTACTTTGATGCCGCGTACCGGAGAAAGGATCAGGGTGGAAAAATCATCTCTGGGGCCGAACCCTGGATTTTTTGTAGAAGCTTTGCGGATAGTACCCCGTAAAAATATCAGCCTCCTGCGTATCTATAATGCCCTGCAAAAAATTCAAGGCCTTAAAGGAAAAACCTACTATTCGGAAACCAGCAAGCGCCATATACCTCTTTTTCCCGATGCAGTAAGAATTGAGGGTCCAAAAAATCTTAGGTCCTTCCTTCCCGATCCTCCTCCGGCGCAGGTTCTGCCTACAGGGGAAATTTTTTATGTCCGCTTGACCGACACAAGGTTTGGAAACTGTTATTATGAAATTTCATTGACGGTGAACCAGCAGGGAATCCTGTATAAAATCAGCAATTTTAAAAACGTAACTTATGGACCCATCCCGGTAATGAAAGAAAAAACATTTACCGCCCTGCTATATATTGAACCAGTAGAAGAAGGATTAGCCCTATACTGCCTTGCCGGGGCGGAAGTATCGGACTTTATCGCCAAATTTGTGGACATACCATCGGCATTAAACAAACGGCTGGATGTATTTATTGCATGGCTCCTTGACGGAATCCAATGATCCATGTAGGCTATTAAAAAAGCGGCTGTCGTATAACGGCTATTACCCCAGCCTTCCAAGCTGGAGACGTGGGTTCGACTCCCATCAGCCGCTTAAACGGGATATTTTTTGGTTAAACCAAAACAGGCTGGCGGCTGCCTTCAGCCAGCCGCTTAAATGAGGTCTATTGGCTCGGCCCATGCATCAAAATCAACTGGCAGCTCTGGGGTCCCTCCTATTCTGCACCGGAAGGCTGTTCCTGGTTTGATTTTTTCACCCTTCGAAACAGCAAGTACTTTGACATAATTATCAGTCAGGGCAGGAAAAAAATCCTCCCATGATTTTCCAGCGGCAAATTTTTCGCTGGATTCTGCCACGGCTTCCACTGTTTTTCCTTCCCAGCGCCGGACATATGCGTTTCTGCTCTGCCGGGCAATTTCCAAAAGAACTCCCATCCTTTCTCTTGCTGTAACCTGGCGGCTGGCCAGTTTTTTTTTTGCCGCCGCCGTTCCAGGCCGTTTTGAATATGGAAAAGCATGTATCCAGGCAAAATCTGCGGTCCGGCACAACTGGAGTGTCCTTTCAAAATCTTCCGCCGTTTCTCCGGGAAAACCGGTAATGATATCACAGGCAAGGAAAGGATCGTCCCGTAAACTTTTCAGTTTTTCTACCGAACGGAGTACATCCCGGGTATGATACTGCCGTCCCATAGCGGCAAGCACCGTATCGCTTCCCGACTGAACCGAAAAATGAAAATGATTCCTGATTCTCCCATTGGCCAGAACTGAAAAAAAATTTGTGCTGCCTGCGGATTCAAAAAACTCCGGTTCCAGGGAAGAAAGCCGCAGGGCGATACGGCTGGTATTATCCAGCAAAAACCTGAGCAGATCCGGAAGACCCCGGGAAGTTTCCGGATCCTGGTATTGGGAGATATTAACGGCACTCAACACCGCTTCTGCCATGCCCGCCTCTTCCAGCAATTTTAGCCGCCTGAGTATTTCCCCTGATCCCAGGCTTGTACTTCTCCCCCGGGCCAGAGGAACCCTGCAATAAGTGCAAGACCGGTCACAGCCGTCTTGTATTTTTAAGAAAGCCCGGGAATGAAACAAAAAATGTTTTGGATTAAAGCTAAAAGAGTTCCTGGGGGTGCCTGTATCAACGGTGAAATAAATGAAATCTTTTATTGCAGCAGAAAGGCTGGATCTCCTGTCCAGAAAGCAGGTATCAATAAAATTCCCAAAAGTTTCCGCGATATGGCGGGGAAGATCTAAAAGCCTTTCTTTGCCCTGTCCGGGAAAAACAAAAAGTGTCCCTTCCTCACCAAGTTTCTCAAGCGCTTCTTTTTCCATCTGAGCATAGCAGCCGGTTATTAACACAGTACATCCTGAACGCAGACAAAGCCGGATAATACGCCGGGCCTTCTGGTCAGCTTTGGACGTAACGGTACAGGTGTTGATGATACAAAGATCCGGCCCGGGCGGAGGAGAACCGCAGGACCTGCTCAGCGAAGACATCCATGGCAGAATGGTACAGCCGGATTCCCGAAATGCATCTGTGATGGCTTCGGTCTCAATCTGGTTTACCTTGCAGCCCAGCGTATGGAACGAAACTGAAATCACCGTCCCGCCCGCACTTACCGGTTTGCCATCTGCGCTCTGACCCGTTCCAGTCCTTTCCGGGCATCCGGGAGATTGTTGTTCAGCGTCAGGGCCTGTTCGTAGGCAGAGGCCGCCTGTTGGTACTCGCCGGCATTTTCCCGGGCATAGGCCAGCCGGGCCCACCAGAGCGCATTCCGGGGCATATAGTACACCGCTGTGGAAAGGGCAATATCGGCCCGGCGGTAACGGCCCTGGCGGATAAAGATTTCCCCGATAAAGTAATACACCGTATTGATCCGTCCTCCCTGGGGAGAAAGGTTTATATATTCCTGAAAATACTGAAGGGCTTCGTCGTTCCGGCCCTGAAAATAGTACACTTCGCCCAGAATTTCAACGATCCGCGGATCGTAGCGGCTGATATTCCTCCCTGCCAGGGCAAAGGTCCGGCTTTCTTCATAACGGCCCAGATTTACCAAGCTCCAGCAAAGTACCACATAGGACTCCAGATTATTGGGATTGGCGTCTATCTCGACCTTGCAGATCCGCGCCGCTTCCTCATAACTGCCGTTCCGGTATTCCCCCAGGGCATCCTGAACCTGGGATACACGCTGGGCGTGGACAAAAAAAACGGGAAGCAGGAAAAAACAAAGGCACGGAAAAAATCTCATTAGAAAACTTTTTTTTCATTCATAATACAGCGGCCCGAAAAGTAACATCCCGTTTCCATAGTGACCTCCGGGGCGGTAACATTGCCAGTCAGTTTTCCGGTAATGGCCACTTCCACTTTTTCAGCGGCTACCACATGGCCCTTGACGGTTCCCAGGATAATCACCTTGGACGCCTTTATATTTGCTTCCACCACCGCTTCTTCGGCCACCATCAAAAGACTTGTGGCATTGATCTCCCCCGAAACCTTCCCCTGAATCAACAATGGTTTATCAAAACTCAACGTACCGGAAAATTCAATGTCCGGCGACAGAACGGTATCAAAATCCTCCATCTCCATGGCATCGTTGTGAACATCAGTCATGCACATACTGTACCGGACTATTCACTATTCGTCAATTACAAGGTATGATGATACAATAAAAGAAACCTGAGAAAGGAGCCATTATGGATTTTGTTAAAGAAATGAAGGCCAAGGCTGTTTCTCTTAAAAAAAAGCTCGTCCTTCCAGAGGGAACAGAACCAAGGACGATTAAGGCCGCCCGGATCCTGCTGGACCAGAAACTGGCCGCTTCGGTAACCCTCCTGGGAAAAGAAGATTCCATCCGATTCTCTGCTTCCAAAGAAGAAGTCAGCCTGGATGGAATTACCCTAACCGATCCGGTCCTTTCTTCCGCCCATAATTTTTACGCCGAGGAGTATTACCAGCTTCGCAAGCATAAAGGGATGACCCTTGAACAGGCAAAGGCCGAAATTGTTGACCCCCTCCGCTGGGGAGCCATGATGGTGCATAAAGCGGAAGCCGATGCCATGGTTGCGGGGGCCGAAAACACTACCGGCGACGTACTCCGGGCCGGACTTATGATTATTGGAATGTCACCGGGGCTCAAAACAGCGTCGTCCTGTTTTGTGATGACCGGCATGGATTCTTCCTGGGGAAAAGAAGGATCCTTTATCTTTTCCGACTGCGCCGTAATTCCCGATCCGGCGGCGGAACAGCTGGCGGATATCGCCGAAAGTGCCGCACAAAGCTGCCGTGAATTTTTGGGAGCCGAACCGGTGGTAGCCCTTATGTCCTTTTCCACCAAGGGTTCCGCCAAGCATGACGATGTAACCAAGGTCGAGGAAGCGGTGAAAATTTTAAAAACCAAAAACCCCGGCTTCCTTTTTGACGGAGAACTCCAGGCTGATGCCGCCCTGGTTCCTTCGGTGACGGAAAAAAAGGCCCCCGGCAGTCCCGTCCAGGGCAAGGTCAATACCCTTGTTTTTCCCGACCTGGGAGCGGGAAACATCGGGTACAAATTGGTCCAGCGGCTGGGCAAGGCCGATGCCTTTGGACCCTTCCTACAGGGTTTTGCCAAACCCATAAGCGATCTTTCCCGGGGAGCCTCGGTGGAAGATATCGTAGTTACCTGCGCCGTTACCCTTTCCCGGGCAAAATAGTCCGGCGTTTTAGATAATGGCAAAATCCGGCCAGAGTTTTTTCCGGGAAGCGGCGTTTAAACGGAGTACCCTGGAGGGGAAAAAAAAATTAAAAGAAGCAGTAACCGCAGGGAACCGGCGGGATTACCAGAAGGCCGTGACAATTCTGGAAGAAATTATTTCCGGCTACGAAGGTCCGGCGGAAGCATTTCTTTTCCTTGGCAGGGCGCTTCACTGTTTAAAAAACTATTCCCGATCCCTGGCGGCCTTTAACGATTACATTGCCCTAAAACCCCGTTCATTTCAGGGGTATCTATTTGCCGGCCGTACCTGCCTGGTCCTGGGCTTTTACCAGAGGGCGGTAAATTACCTTGAAAAAGCATTGGAACGGGCGTCAAAAAACAGCCAAATCATGGCCCTTCTGGGAACGGCCCTTCTTAAAGCCCGCCATTCCGCCGCAGCGGTGGAGATGCTCCAACAGGCTGTAGAAACGGATCCGGAAAACCAGCGCATTTACCGGGCTTATTTAAACGCCCTTTTTATCCGCGCCATCAAACTCTGCAGAGCGGAAAACTACGATTTGGGATTACAGATGCTCCGTTTTGTGCTGGACAATGGCAGAGACGGTCCTCTGCTTAGGCTTGAATTAGGCCGAGCTTCCCGGGAACTGGGCCTTCTGGAAGAAGCAGAAGAACACTATTCCCAGGCTCTGCGTTTTTCCCCCGAAGATTCGATGATCCGCTGGTACCGTTCTTCAATATATATGGAACTAGGCAGAAAAGTAGATGCCATAGAGGATATTTCCATTATCCGTTCCCAGGGTGCCGAATTGCCGGACCTGCCCTGGAACAGCATCCTTGTGGACCGGTTCATGATCAGTTCCTTTTTGGAAATAGGTCAATGGAGACGAGCCGCCGATGCCTGCCGGGATTGGCTTAAAAAACGGGGACCGGAACCGGAAATTCATGCCATGTATGCCGAAGCTCAACGGAACCTGAAAAATTACCCCGCGGCAGAAAACCACATTTTTCGGGCTCTGGAAACAGACAAAGAAAGCCTAGCGCTCTGGTATACTCTAATACTCTGCTCATGGGAAGGACGAAATCTAAAAACCCTGAAAAAAGCCCTTTACACTGCTAAAAAACTGGGGGGAGACAGCGATATTCTTTCCCGTTTCTCAATCCTATATGAATCGGAACATTCCAGCGATCCAAAGAGAGTTCTAAACCTGCTTCAGAAAGCAATCCACAGCCTGGGACCGGAACCAGAACTGATGTACGCTCTAGGCAAATGCTGTCTAAAAACCGGGCTCCTGGAAACTGCGGAAAGCTGGTTTAACAAAACTCTTCTCCTGCATCACAGCCACGAAGAAGCCCGACTCGGTCTTATTGCCGTCCGGGAAGCTTTTTTTGAAGAAGGACAAGCAGGGGCAGGAGAAAACCTTGCCGCTTCCTACCGGGACTACCTGGAACGCTGGCCCGATAATCGCAGTATCCGCCGGGACGAAGCCCTGTTCCTGGTACGAACCTGCGAATACGAAGCGGCGGCAAAAAAACTGGAAGCCCTTTTGGCCTGGGATCCTGCCAATCCCGGACTAAGACGCATTCTGGCCTATTCGTACCGCAAACTGGGGAACTACCGGTCTGCGGTGGTCTGCCTTCGGGCCCTGCTCAAAGAGAAACCAAAAGACATCCGGCTCCTCATTGAATACTGCGGCTGTATTGAACGGGCTGGAGGACCAGCCTATGCCCGGATGATTCTGGAAAAGGCATCTTCCTATTTTGTCCAATCATCGGAAGTCCCCACCGCCCTGGGAATATTGGCCTGCCGGGAAGGTCAACTGGAACAGGCCTTTGATCATTTTAGAGAAGCCATATCGAGGAATAAAAAAGATCCCCGGCCCTATCGCTGGATGCTATTGATTGCCAAAAAAAAAGGCGACCATGAGGGGGTAAAACGATATGAGCGGGAATACCAGCGGATTTTAAAAAAATCCGTCGATTAGACTTGCGGAAAACCGGAATATGCCTTATCATAACTCAATATTGATTTTTAAAAGGGGGAATTTTATGGCAAAAAAGAAAGCAGCAGATAATATGCCCAAGGCAATGAATCTTTTTGACGCATATACCAAAGATCAACTGCCAAAAGATCAGGGGTATATTGTTTCGTCATTCATCAACGGAAATACCGGCTATTCCATTTATGAAGTAATTTCCTATTCCGGCGTTAAGGCAATTTATCCTGATGGGGAAGGCCTGACTTTCCAGTCCCAGGGCAGAAAACTCCACGCCTTAATTGAGCCCGCTTCTTATCCTCACAAAGGAATTGAACCGTATCTGCGGGAAAAGCAAGACCAGATACCCCTGCGCTTTAAGGAAGTGGATAAACATGTGGCAAAAAATCAATCCACTCTTTATTGGGCAAAAAAGCCGATCGAATCCCTTTCTTCCTTTACTGTTTCACGGCCTATCGGATTTAACGTATCCTTTGTGTTCTATAACAAAGATGACATTTATACCACCCTGGCAAAATTTTTTGAACAATCCTTTACCAATGACGCGGGGCTCCCCATGATAGACGCCCGCAAGGGAGCAGAAAGCATAACCGCCATTGTCAAAAAAACAATGAATTTCAAAGGTGATTATGATTGATCTCCATCTATGATTCTTGTAAATAAAAAAAGGGGCTTTACGCCCCTTTTTTTATTGCCCTTTTTGCATTGTCAGGAAGCGTCTCTTTCCAATTCTGCCTGAGCTGCAGCCAGAAGTGCAATGGGCACCGAATAGGGTGAACAGGACACATAGTTAAGTCCCGTATCCATACAGAACCTGACATTGGCGGGATTGGCGCCATGTTCACCGCAGAGACCGCAGACCAGGTCCGGCCTGGTAAGGCGTCCCCGTTCGGTTGCCAGGGCAATCAGTTCCTTAACCCGGGGGTCCAGAGTGCTAAAGGGATTTCCTACGATCAAGTCAAAGAGCGTGTAGTCCGGCATAAAGGCGGTAAAGTCATCCCGGGAAATACCAAGGGTCGTCTGGGTAAGGTCATTGGTCCCAAAGCTGAAAAAACGTCCGTATTTGGCAATTTCCCCCGCCCCCAGGGCAGCAGCGGGGAGTTCAATCATCGTACCTACCTGATATTCCACGGGCTTAGCCCCTTTTGCCTTTCGTAGTTCTTCTTCGATATCTACAATGCCGGTATAGCTGGAACCTTCGATTTTTTTTCCGTAGGCAATAAGTTTTAATTCCGAATCATTCATAATGATGGGGATCATGATCTCCGGCTTGGCATCAATTTTTTCTGCCCGCAGTTTGTAGGCAGCTTCGAAAATTGCCCTAACCTGCATGGCATAAATTTCAGGATACGAGACGGCAATACGGCAGCCCCGGTGCCCCAACATGGGATTAAATTCGTGAAGAGAGTCAATGCTTGCAGTAATTTCAGCCTTGCTCACCTTCACGCCCTTTACCTTTTCCATATGCCTAATCAGTGCTTGAATTTCATCGTCGTTGTGGGGCATAAATTCATGAAGGGGAGAATCCAGAAGCCGGATGGTAACTTCCTTGCCTGCCATAATTTTCAGGATTCCGTAGAAGTCATCCCGCTGCATAATCTGGAGTTTTGCCAGCGCTTTTGCCCGGTCCTTGTGATCTGTAGAAAGGAGCATTTCCCGGAAGACATTTATCCTGTCTGCCTGGAAGAACATATGTTCAGTCCGGCAGAGCCCTACCCCATCGGCACCGAAACTTAATGCCAGGGCGGCATCCCTTGGGGTATCGACATTGCTCCGGATATGGAATTTTTTCAGGAACTGTTTGGAAAGGGCTATAAAATCCAGCAATCCCGACTCTTTGGGATTGGGTTCAATCAGTTTGGCGGTCCCCATATATACATTGCATTCTCCGTAAAAGGGTACCTGAAGGGTAATATAGTCCCCTTCTTTAAAGTTTAAATTGCCTAGAACGGCGGTCTTTCCTTTTATTTTCATCACCGGAGCAACAAGGGACACCTTTCCGTACTGACGGGCCACAACCGAAGCATGGGCAGAATAGCCCCCTTCGGCGGTAAGAACACCGGTACTTACCTCTATTCCTTTTACATCTTCCGCAAAGGACGAGTCCAGCACCAGGATAAACCGCGTATCTTCTCCTTTTTGCGTGGCAATCCTTAGGGCTTCCATGAGCGCATCGGTGCTAAAAAAAGCCCGGCCTATGGCCGCTCCGGGAGCGCCGGCAATGCCGCCTTTCCAGCCCTTTAGTTCCTTTACACTGCCCGGATCGATGACCGGGTGGAGAATTTCGTTAAGCCTCAGGGGTTCAATAGATTTTATCACTTCGGCGGGATCAATTATTTTACGTTTAGCCAGATCCAGAAGAAGTTTAATATCCGCTTGAGTGGATTTTTGATCGACTAAACGCTGTTCAATGAGCCACAGTTTGCCGTTTTCTACGGTAAACCGAATTTGGCGTATTTCCTTGAACCTATCCTCCAAGGTCCAGGCAATACGCTGGAGCTCCTTAAGGTGGGAAGGGCCAATCTTATCGATGGACTGGCCGGAGGAACCGCTTTCGTTAAATTTTTCCCGGAAAAAACTGCCCTGAAGGACTTTCTCACCGGTAACAACATTACGGCTAAAGTAGGCGCCGGAGCAGGAATCCTTGCCGTAGTTTCCGTAAACCATGGGGGCTATCATCAGGGCCGTATCGTTATCATTTTGATCGTCCATCTGAAACATTTTGGAAATTTCGCTTAATGTAATGATAATCTGTTCTTCGGCGCTTTCAAAAAAGCCCTTGGGAAAATATTTGGCGTAGAAATTCATATAGAACTCGGCGCTTTTGTCGATTTTTATAGGCTTTTCATCGTCCTTGCCCAATTCATTGGACGGACCCCGGATGCCCAGGGCTCGGTCCAGCACCTTTAACTGGGCGGCAATTTCTTTTTTTAGCTTGTCGTTTGCTTCCAGTTCTTTGATGCGTTCTTCGATCTGCAACATACCCCGGACCAGGAAGAGTACTTCGTGGGCGGCAAAGTCTTTTCCTACCCAGTTAACAAACCCTGCAATAGTTGGTTTTGCCAGGCCGAAATTATGCAGGGTCGGGTAATTGGTAATTGCCAAGTTAGCAGAAATAACGACTTTTAGGAGCATAGGATTTTTCGGATCGCCGTATCCTTTTCCCACGATGGAGGCTACTTTGCCCAGATAGGAGAGAACATCTTTTTTTATGTTCTTGGGATCGATTTCCGAAGCAAGGGTAGTATCAATAATAAAACCCGGTAAAATGGGAAATTTTAGTTCCGCAAATTCATTGGCCTGGCGGCCGCGGATTCCCAGCATCTCCGGAGCAACACCCTTGATAACATCTTTCTGGCTAAAAAAATGTATTCTCTTATCCATGCTTTTTCCTTTAGAAAAGTTTTAGTACATTGTTAACCGGTCCGCGGAGGAATGCCTCGAATTGAGGGCTGGCCCCCTGTGCCAAATAACGCTGTAATTTTGCCACATCCTTAATCTCGCTTCCTGCCACAGCAAATTCAATGGCGCTGCCATGTTTAACCTTACCCCATTTAAAGAGAGAATTAATATCCAGTATCCGCTCACCGTCATAATAGATAAAGACCTGGAGATTGGGGTAGGTGTTCTTGTAACTAGCGACGATACGTTTCCATGCTTCCACATTGCCGTTATGAAAGAGTTCATTTTGAACAACCACGGCATAACGAGGTGTCATTTTTACCGGTCCGGTGGGAGCTGCCGCCGGAGAAGCAGCGGCGGTAACCACCGGCGGAGCCACCCGCTGAGCCTCATGTATCACCGGTTTGGGGGCAGTTTTTTTAACTGCAACTTTCTTAGGCGTTTTTGCCGTTTTCGCCGCTTTCGTTGTTTTAGACGCTTTGGGCGTTGAGGGAGCGGTCTTTTTAGGTACTTTTGCCATAAAATTTCCTCTTAAAAACGAAGATGGGGCCTTAACTTTGGAGCCTTGAAAAAGGCTTATGGCCAGTTCCGCTGCTCTTTGGCAGTCATCATCCGCCGGTGCATTACCCTTGCCGGCATAAACCACTAAAAGTTCCCGTTTCCGCAGGGTCCCAAAGGCGGCCAATTCTTCGGCAATTTTGGGATTGGCTACCAGAAGCCCCAACTCCGGATGATGGTAGGCGGCAACCAGATCAATACCTTTCCATTTTTCAAAATCCTTGGCCAAAGAAGAAATATCTGCCACCACTGAATTCAGATTGGCGGAGACCGTTTTGTACCCCATTTTGTCCACAAGGAGTATATTCAAAACCAAAGCCGACCGGCTTCCGTCCATTTCTTCATCTTCTATCTGATACAGAAGATCCGCCAAATTAATTTTGTTCCCCGCATCTTCCATAATACCGATGGTTTTCTTAATATGCCGGACCGCTGAATTAAATTTAGCCCTGGTGGAAAGGATCTCGAGATTTGTCAATTCAGTTGCCATAAAATGCTCCTAGAAAAAACGCCCCCGAAAACCGGGGGCGTTTCGGTTTTTTTTCTCCTACCGAAAAGTCTGACTATAGTTCTTTGAGGGAACCGCCGCCTGATCTCCGTCCCCTTCTTGGTTTGACACCAACGGCGGTTCCGCCTTTCCGGCCGCCCCTGCCCCGTTGTTTAGGCGCCGCAATGGCGGGAGTAGAAGCTTCGCCTGAATTCAGCATATCAAGATATGCCTGTCCGGCGGCAGGTTTTTCCGAATCATCTCCGGCAACCGTATCCGCAAAGGACTGGTTAATATCATCCCGAACGGTGGATCGTCTGCGGCTAAAGGATGCAAAGGCCGCATCCTGGAAGCCCTTTGAAACGCCATGGAGGAATTCGTTGAGTACGTTGGCCATAGCATCCAAGGTGGCTTTTTTCCGCTTAATGGAGGTGATGTCCACGTCCAGAAGAAGTCCCGGTTGGATATGGTAGGGATTGATCATATAGTCAAATTGATTGTATCCCCGTTCCATAAAAGCAAGCCTGTCTTCCATTACCCGGCGTTCTACGGGGTATTGATAGTCGTACATACCTTTCATTTTGTTCCGCATGATGATAATTTTCTGGCGGATCTTGTCTTTCTCGTAAATATAGGTCCGGTTCATCCGTTCCACTTCGGTTTCCGCAGGTTTAACGAAGGAAATTTCGTCCCAAACCTTGGCAATATCCTCGTAAAGGGGATCTCCAGTTTTGGCTTTGATCTGCTTACGGATCTGGTTCTTTCGCTTGGCCGCCAGATCATCAAAATCGGTAACCCGGAAAGCCGGTTTGTTGCCCTGGTAAATTACTTCCAGGACATCCCAAAGATGCTGGACTTCCGCCTCAAAACTCTTCATTTGAACATCGTATGCCTTCCGTTCTTCGTTTAACTGGGCGTTGTCATAGTATCGCATCCTGACCTGATACCGCTCGTCGGGAAGATTTGCCACATCGGTGTCTTCGTATTCACGGATCAGCAATTCCCTGGCGTTTTTAAGGTTCTCGATGTACTGGTACCCCATTTTGGAAGTATCCAAGATGGAAGTAATGGAGTTGATCGCCGTATTAAAGCCCCGGTTCCGGATGTTTTCAATATCGATGATCTTTTTGATGTTTTCACGGATATTGAGCTGATCGAAGGATTCGGGATCAATTTCCGCCCGGAGATCGGAGATCCGTTCCATAAGGTTTTTGGCAATAATGCTGTACCGTCTGGATTTGGGATTTTCGATATCGTCATCGGTATAGTGTTCAATCCTGCCCATCTTGGTAAAGATGATTTCACTGTCCGAAAGTTCTTCCAATCCCTGATCAATGCGCTGATCCTTGATTTTTTCGATTTCTTTGTCGATGGAATCGATAATATGCTTGGACAACAGGTCCTTGATAAGGTATTCCACCGTTACCTGGTAGTGGAAAATGGGGCTGATAAGCTCCGAATCAAGGATATTTACCGAAAGTTTTACATCGCTTACCGTCTTGGGTTTGACAATGTTGTCCTTAAAGGCGCATTTTACGATTGAGTAGGCGTTTTCTCCCCGGATAAAGGCACCGGTATCGGTCTTTTGCCGGAGCAGACTGTTGGTAAGGTTTTCAAGGTCGTTAACCCCCCGCTGGATATGGCCCTGCAGGTGGCCGTACATATTGACCATGGATTTTTCAATTTCGCCAGTATTGAACTTGTCGGCACCCCCGACGGCATCAAGGAGCTCCGCTATTTCCTTTGGAGTATACCGGGCAAGGATCTTGGTTTCTTCCTTGTCGACAAAATTTCGGACTTTTTTGACCATTTCATCTTCAGTCGTTACCATGTAACGGTTGAACATGTTCTGGTAATTCTGGTTGAAATAATTGTACAGCTTTTCTTTGACGCCACCCATAATATCCAGGCGTTCCAAAACGTCCTTGGGCAGTTTGGAAATGATATGGTGGATAACCTTATTGGTTTCTTCCTCCAAAAGCTGGTTTACTTCATTTTGCTGATCCCGGTATTCCTGAGCGAGCGAGTTCCGCGAACCGACTGCACTGGGTTTTTCCGGGTGAAATACATTGGGACTTTTGGGCAGGTCAATGGCTCCCATAATTTTTACTCCTCCAAAAAAAATTTAGATCATTCTCAAAGTTTGTATTAGTTTATCAAATTTTATTAAACAATGTAAAGTCTTTTTTCAAAAAATTGATGAATTTCTTGTATATAACTGAAAAATATGATAACCTATCCGTATGATTGGGAATAATTTGAAAAAATGGGGCTTTTTTTACCTTCTTATGGTTGGAATTAGCTCCATGTGGGGGGCCGATCCCCGGACCATCCCCATCGATGTGTATATTATTGTAGACAGTTCTTCCGCCATGGAAAAAGGGAAGGAAGAAGCGATGGCTTGGCTTTGCAATACTGTCATAGACGGTATGCTCCTGCAAGAAGACCGGATCTGGATCTGGGCCGCCGGATCTGGACCGGACCTTATCTATTCCGGCAGCCTGGGAAATAAGGAAGAAGCGAAGGCGGCGGTTCGATCCATCCGGTTCCAGGGGAATGCTGCGGATTACCGGGGAGCCCTACAGCAGGCCCGGGTCCTGGCAGGAACAAGCAACAGAACCACCTATACCCTCCTGGTAAGCGGCTCCGGGGCTAAGGATCCCCCCACCAGGGAGGCCGAATCGGCGGGGCTGCTACGGTACTCCCGAGTAGAAAGTTTTTCCGGCTGGAGAGTCCTTACCGTCGGATTGGACTTGGACCCTAAGGTTACCAGGGCCTCCTCCTTCTATAAAAACCGCCGATAATGAGTAAGATCTAAATGACCAAGGGACGTTTTAGGATTTTTACCATAATTGTATTTCTCCTTACCGCCGGGATCATCGGAACCTTGGTTTTTATGCCCGGGGACTTTTTTTCTTCCAGCAATCAGGAAATTCAGCGGACCAGGGTAATTATTCCCCAGAGCATGGGAGCCGGGGGAGAGGCCCTGCGGGCATCCCGGGAAACCATAAACGATGAAACCCAGCCTCTCCGGATCGTCTTTGAAGAAAATGAAGCTGTTGTGGCGGTTCTTACCCGGGATTTTAGCAGCCATTATTACGAAGAACAGGTCATTGCTTACCGCAAACTTCAAGATATTGACTCTCCCATCTATATTACCTATGCGGGATTTGATGAACAGGAAAAACAATACTCCCGCCGGTGGAGCGCTTCTACCGCCGCCACCAAACCGGGAACGCTGATCCTCTACAGCGAGGATCTTATCGGCGACGGGGGAATTTGTGTTTTAGTCTCGGGGATGAACGGTGCCGGAGAGCAAACCCTAACAGTATTCAGAAAAATCGACTCCCGGGTTGAACCGTTCAGCAAAATTGCCGAATTCCTTATAGAAGGATCCATCGCTGTGGAAGAACCGGAAAGCGGCAGAAGAGGCCGCAGCCTTTCCATCGCCACCTACGGCAGGGATTACAGCTCTTCCAACATTATGGATCAGATAGAAATTACCTATACCTTCAACCAGATCAACGGCCTCTACGAACAATCCCGAATAGTAAAAATCCCCGGCACCCAGATTGAACAGCGCATGGTACGGGAACTACTGAATGGAGAACCGGGTCAGTTTAAAAATTTTATAGACGGCCTCTGGTATCAGGGAGATGGGGCCGGACGGAAATATGTGTGTTTTAATACCGCCTCCCAGGAGCTTATTTTTTACGACAACAACTCGCAAGAAGTATTCATCTGGCTGAATTCAACTCCCACCCGGTACGGTCTGCATATTAACAGCCAGAATGTGTCCCTTACCAAACTCAGACGTACCATCAATGTTGAACTTACCTCTCTGGATAGCATCCGGCTCCGGGTTTATCAGGATGCCTACCTTCGGTCAGGCCCCAACACCGTATGGGACGGCTCTTACCAGCGGGTTCAGGCAGCGGAAACAATCCGGGAAAGCAGGAAAGCTCTTTCCTGCCTGGAAGGCCGCTTTACGGGCCAGGACGGAACAATTACCTTTTACAAGGATGGTTCATTCCGCATGGACCCCCTTTCCGGCCCCTCGGAATTAGGCCGCCAGGGGCATTATGTGTTTTTTGCCGTTGGATCAGATAAACTGCTTGAACTGCGAACCGAATCTGGAACCAAAGAAACCCGTGAAACCACCGGGGAAACCTATAAAATCAGCCAAGCCGAAGATGCTCTTACCCTTACCCGGGTACAGATCGGTACCAGAGGAATTCAGGACCTCCACGAAGCGCCCATTGTGCTGCAGCTAAATTCCTCTGAATAATAAGTTTGCGCTGGGATTAATTTTCAATTTTGCATGTCAATTGATCTATTGGATGTCTAAAAAGGGGCGTCAAAAAAACTAATTAACTGGAAAAGATTCAAATCCCTTTTCTTTTAGAAGCTGTATGGTCCGGGCAAGATCCGGCCCCGGCGGAACCGTCACTACCCAGTGATCCTGGCCGTTTACCGCTTTTTTTCGGATCACCGGACTAAACCCCGCATGGCGGAGTTTATCCGCCATGGCGCTGGCATTTGCTTCCCGGCTAAAGAGGCCTGTCTGGAGCATCGGGCCGATTCCGGGACTGCCTGGAGAGTTTGCCGGAGAGGCGGAAGGACCCGCAGATGAAGTAACGGCGGGACCGGTGATTTGCAGTCCCTGGCTGCCAAAAATCCAAAAGGCAGCGGGGAGGGCATTCACCGTACTGTCGCCCCGGACAATCCTGGCTTCCGGGCTGGCGGGAAATTCAGCTTGCAGCCGGGAGGCCATGCCGGTCCGGGCGGCAGCGTTTGTGGAAATTTTCCAAATGGTGTAGTACAGAGCGGGCTTGTGTGCCGCAAAATTGGTGTTGTTTAAAAGATTTTCCAGGGCTGCCGTAGATCCTGTCTTATGGGCTTCCATTTGGGCGGCAAGGAGGCGCGCCCCTACAGTAAGGCGGGGATCTTCCGAAGCAAGGATGGGCCGTAAAGCAGCTTCGGCCCCGTCAAATTCACCTATGGCGGCAAGACAGCGGGCGCTTTGCAGCAGATCCCCGTGGCCGGCATTACCCGGAACAATCTGAGACGCATCCTTCCAAGCCGCCGCCGCCGCTTCCATATTACCTGAAAGCTCCAGGAGCCGCGCCAAGTTTGCCAGGGCCTTCTGCCGCTCCGGCGGGGCAAGTTTTGGATCGGAGAGTTTTTTTTCTATGGAAACGGTTTCGGCGGTCAACAGTACGGTTCCGTTCTGTGAATAAAGACTCCCGCCGGCAAGAATAAAAAACAGGGCCAATGCCTGAAATTTCGGAATTCTCCCCCTAATCAATACCATAAGGTCCTTTTGTTTCTGTTTCTCCGTTTTGCTTTGAAATGTCTTCATCTATTGACTTAACCTTGGCCGGTTTTTCTTTTTTGGGCTTTTTTTTCAGGATCCGAAAAATAAAGAAAGGCAGGGAAAAAAGCATTCCCAGCATGAATGAAACAAGAATCGTTAAATAGACCGGCACATTGGAAAAGACCATAATCCCCAAATTAAGAGAACAGGTATTTTCTAAATTTAACCCAATAAATGTTAAAAGAAGCGCCAGAACGGCGATGATCCCTATAAAACGCCAGGGCATAATACCTCCAATTCTTTGTTTATTCTAAAAGTATGACCCCGGAGGGAATAAAGTTCAATGTTCATAAATGAGCCTATCAAAGCGGATGTACCGGGAAGAACCACCATTTCGTCCCTTTCGGTACGCCCTATTACTTCATCGGCATTTTTTCTGGAAATTCCTTCAATCAATATCCGTTCTTTACTGCCCAGACGATTCCTTAACGTCTCTGAGGTATGTTTCTTTTGTAAAGCAATTACCCGGGAAAGCCGCTCCCTTTTGGTTTTTTCCTGAATCCTTCCGGGAAGAGTATAGGCTGCGGTCCCTTCCCGGGGATTGAAATGGTACATATAGGAATAGTGGAATCGCACCTGTTCCATCATATCCAGGACTGCTTCCAGGTCCTTGTCCGTTTCGCCGGGAAATCCGACAAGGATGTCGGTGGAAAGGCTTATGGAAGGCATGGCTTTACGCAATTCTTTGACCAACAGGAGAAAGTCTTCCCGGGTATAACGGCGGTTCATCGTTTTGAGGATTCCGTTGGAACCATGCTGAGCCGGCAGATGGAGATGGCGGCAATAACAGGGATTTTCCGCCATGACGGCAATGGTTTCCAGGGAAAAATCTTTGGGATTGGCCGATAGGAATCGAACCCATTCAATGGGGCCTCCCCTTACCCATCCGGCAATCATCCGCAGAAGACCGGGAAAATCCAGATCACCATGCTGGTAAGAATTAACGTTCTGTCCCAAAAGGGTTATTTCCCGCACTCCCCCTTCGGCCAGCAGGGCTATTTCTTCTGCAATGGATCGGGGGCTGCGGCAGATTTCCCTGCCCCGGACATAGGGAACAATGCAGTAGGAACAAAAATTGTTACAGCCGTGCATGATCGGTACAAAGCTGCGGAAAGCCCCCTCTTCAAGATGAGAAGAAGAAAAGGAAAAAACCGCCTTTTCGCGGAGCGAAGCGATTTCCCTGGCAGATTTATGACCCGATTCGGCGGCTTCTAAAATGGCGGGAAAAATCGAACGGGAGGCGGTGTCCATCACATAATCTATGGCGGGGTACTCTGTTTTAAGGCGTTCTCCCAGCCGGGAGGCCATGCAGCCCGCCACTACCAGGGTAAGGGCCGGGCGCTTTTGTTTCAGCGCTGCATACTGGGCCAGCCGTCCCTTAAGGCGGGTTTCGGCGGTCTCCCTAACCGAACAGGTGTTAAGAAGAATCAGTTCCGCCCCTTCTCCGTGGAGGGATTTTTCCCAGCCCCGTCCGCGAAGTACCAGTTCCAGCGCCGCCGATTCGGCGGAATTCATTTGGCAGCCATGGGTCTCAAAAAAGTACGTCATTTTCCGGTTCGGCAAACCATGCTCCGCAGAAGTCAGGTGGTATAATCAGGATCGGCTCCTTAGAGCCAGGATGAATTTAACGGCATTCCAGATACCTGCCGCAAAAAGGGCCAGAGCTCCCAACCCCAAGAGCCCATTTGCGAAACCCGTTAAAAAGGGCAGCAGGGAAAGAAGTGTCAAAGCTCCCGCTCCGGCGCAGATCAGGCCGGGAATTTTATCTCCTGATTTTTTGGATGTCACAAGGCCAATGCCAAAAAACAGCAGTACCGCCCCGGCGATAAGAGCCACGAACAAAGGCAGTTTTTTTAACGCCAGTAAGACTATGGCGCTCCCTATGGCGCCCGCCGAAAATATTCCATACTTTGCCGCCGTATTGGTGGATATTAAATCACTCATGTTTTTCTCCTTCGTAAACAGCTCTGGCATAGGCGCTGTGGTTGTGGATGCTTTCAAAGTTTTCGGCTTCCACAGAAAAGCGCGGAAAAGAACCAAGTTCCTTTAAATCACTATAAACATCCCGGACTATATCTTCAACAAATTTTGGATTGTCGTAGGCCGATTCGGTAATTTTCTTTTCATCTTCCCGCTTGAGGATCGAATAAACAGGGCTGGAAGCGGCCCGTTCCACCAGATCGATAATGTCTTCGATCCAGAAAAAAGGACCCAGTTCCAGGTCCACCGTCACAATTCCCCGCTGATTATGGGCTCCCCGGCTGCTGATTGCCTTGGAACAGGGACAAACCGTCGTCACCGGCACGGAAACGGCGACCACAAAATGCCGCTCAAGGGTATTTTGATTCGCAGCACTGCGGCTTACCCTGCCCTGATAGCGGCAGCGGTAAGACATCATTCCCGGAATCCGGGAGACCGGGGCTTTTTTTTCCAAAAAATACAGGAATTCTATGGTTCCCCAGGAGGACTCTGCTTCCAGGCCGGCGGCTATTTCTTCCAACATAACCAGGAACCTGGACATGGAAAGATCTTCCCGGTGCCGGTGAAAGATCTCCACGAAACGGCTCATGTGGGTACCTTTGAAGTGCCGGGGAAGGTCCGCATAAAGATCCGCCCGGCCAGTGGTATGTTGAACTTTGTGTACCTTGTCCAGTACCCGAATGGGATATTCCAGTCCCTTTACCCCGACCTTGGTCAGGGGAATATTCCGGGTATCCGGTGTATTTTGGATGTCGAATAAGGTTTTTTTACCCATATTATTTCAGCTTATTTCAGTGGCCGCTTCAGTGGCCGCTTCAGCGGAGATCACCACATTGAGGAGAAGCATGGCAATGGTCATGGGTCCCACGCCGCCGGGCACGGGGGTAATGTACGATGCCTTGGCCGCCACGGCATCAAAGTCTACGTCTCCCACAAGGCGGTATCCCTTGGGGGATCTCTCATCAGAAATCCGGTTGATCCCCACATCGATCACCGCCGCTCCTTCTTTTACCATGTCCGCAGTTATTAGTCCCGCTTTTCCGGCGGCGGCGACAAGGATATCTGCCTGACGGGTGTAGCGGCCTAGATCCCCGCTGCCGGTATGACAAACGGTAACGGTGGCATTGATCTCCTTTTTTAGAAGGAGGTTTGCCAGAGGTTTGCCCACAATGCTGGACCGGCCCGCCACTACCACATGGGCGCCGGCGGAGGGGATCTTCATCTCTTCCAATAGGACCAGGATCCCGTGGGGCGTACAGGGAATAAAACCGGGTCGTCCCAAAATCAGGTTCCCCGCCGACACAGGATGAAAACCATCCACATCTTTGGCCGGATCAATTGCGGCAATAACCTGATCTTTTTGGATATGGCCGGGCAAAGGTAGCTGAACTAGAATACCGTGGACCAGCCGGTCTTTGTTAAGCCCGGAAATAAGGGACAGGATCTCCTCTTCGGCGGTATCTGCGGGAAGCCTTATATCCCGGCTTTTCATCCCCGCTTCCAGAAGGGCCCTTTCCTTTCCATTGACATAGGAAATACTGGCCGGATTGTCTCCCACCAGGATCACAGCCAAGCAGGGAACAATACCCCTTTTTTTTAAAGCCGCCGTCCGGAACGCCGCGGCTTCCCGCTTTTTCCCAGCCCATTCCCTTCCGTCGATGATGATCGCCATAAGGTACTATACGATAGAAACCGTTATGCCAAAAGGGGCAGGATTATCATAAACCGTCCCTTTTTTGCCCTAATGGTAAAACTATCCTCCGGAGCAGCGTTGCTTATTCCGAAAAATCCCCGGTTCCAGGGAAGCCCGGCCAGGGGCCACTTAAGACCGGAACTTTCCGCTTCCCAGGGACCTCCCCCCAGGGGAAATACGGAGATTATTCCCCCAGTCTGTGCAGCTAGTTCAGCCGGAATGGCTGAAGAGCCTCCTTCTAGACAATAAATATCTTCCCCCGCAGTTATCCATCGCAGGGGCGGGGATTTCCGTTCAAAGAGAGCCCGGATTCCAAAAAGCTGATCGATCCGGCCCCCTCCCCCGCCGATGATCCAAATTTTATCGCAGCCGTTGTCTTTGAGCAAAGAAAAGGCCAGTTCGGTATCGGTCTGATCTTTTTCAGGGGGAAATTTAAGAACCTTTTCCGGGGGGAAACCGGCAAGATGTTCCGGCTCAAGGGAATCCATATCCCCGACTATCCAATCAGGCTGTAATCCCGTCCGTTCTGTCAAAAGCAATCCCGAGTCGGCCGCCGCCAGCAGCGGCTTATTTCCGGGCTCGGCCTGCGCATCTTCATTAGCTGCTTTTACAATCGCCAGGATTTGCGGTGATGGCGGCCCTTCGCCTCCGGTAAAAATTATGCCCAGGGGGCCAGAACATTTTACGTTAACCATTTTTTTTCATTGTAGTATACTAATCGTGCATGAACAATCTTCGCATCGCTCCAGCCCTTAAAGAAGTGGCCGCCGTTTTTAACCATGCGGGGAAAGAGGTGTACCTTGTGGGCGGTGCGGTTCGGGATCTTATGCTGGGACGGAGTTCGGCGGACTGGGATCTGGCCACCAACGCCCGGCCCGAAGAGGTAATGCGGTTTTTTAAACGGGTAATCCCCACGGGGATCAAACATGGGACGGTAACGATCCGTCACAAAGGATCTTCCATCGAAGTAACCACCTTCAGGACCGAGTCAGAATATTCCGACAGCCGGAGGCCCGACGAAATACAATACGCTGCGGCCATCGAAGAGGATCTTTCCCGGCGGGATTTCACCATGAACGCGGCGGCGGTCAAGCTTCCGGAAGGAAAGCTGATAGATCCCTACAACGGCCAACAGGATATCCGCCGCCGGCTTATCCGCTGCGTGGGGAAGGCGGAAGAACGTTTTGCCGAAGACGGCCTCCGCCCCATGAGGGCTGTCCGTCTGGCCGCCCAGCTTGGTTTTGATCTTGAAGAAGAAACTCTTTCTGCCATACCGGGGGCCCTTTCTTCCACGGCAAAAGTTGCGGCGGAGCGAATTCGGGATGAACTGGATAAAACCATCGCTTCGGACAGTCCCCAAACGGGCCTTGTTATCATGGAACAAACGGGGCTCCTGCAGATGATCCTTCCCGAGTTGGAAACCTGCCGCGGAATTGAACAAAAGGGGTATCACCGTTACGATGTACTGGATCACTCCCTTTTATCCTGTGCCTATGCGGCAAAAAAAGGGTTTTCCCAGGAAGTGCGGATGGCCGCTCTTTTTCATGATCTGGGTAAACCGCTGGTACGGACCCTGGGGGAAGATGAAACCTGGACCTTCTACAACCACGAAAAAAAATCGGTCCCCCTGGCGGAAGGAATCATGCGCCGTTTCCGCTACCCCAATGCGGTAACTGAAAAAGTGCTAAGACTCATCGCTGCCCATATGTTCCGCTATGAAGAAACCTGGAAGGATAACGCTATCCGCCGTTTTATTATCCGCACCGGAGAAGACCTTTTACCGGAACTGTTCAACCTCCGCATGGCGGATACGGCGGGAACGGCGGGGATCGACCCCGATCCGGCGGCACTCCTTCCTTTTAAAAAGCGCATAGAAACAGTACTGGCCAAAAGCAGTGCCCTCTCCCTAAAGGATCTGGCGGTAAACGGAAACGATCTTATGGCCATCGGGGTAAAACCGGGAAAGTATGTGGGAATTGTCCTAAAGGAACTGCTGGAGACGGTGGTGGACGACCCTAGGCTAAACAACCGGAAAAAACTGCTGCATATTGCGGAAACCATTAACCGGGAACGGTACGAGTAAGGGCCTCCCAGGCCAGGCGGGCTGCTTCCTGTTCAGCGGCTTTTTTGTTCCGTCCCGTGCAGGGGCCGTAGTTTGATTTATTTACCGATACCTCTATCCAAAAAAGCCGCTCATGTTCCGGACCGGTCCGCTTTACCAGTTTATAGGCAGGGTAGGTTTTGTAGAGCCGCTGGCTTAACTCCTGAAGCTCCGATTTATAGTCCTGGGTTATCCGCTTTTCCAGGACCCTGTCGATTTCCAGACTAATACGGGACGACACAAACTCCTCGGCACTTCCAAAGCCCGAATCAAGGTAGAGGGCGCCGATCAGGGCTTCCATGGCATCGGCAAGGATCGCCTTTTTGCTCCGGCCGCCGGTCTGTTCTTCTCCCTTACCCAAAACCAGAATCGTATCCAGGGCAAGTTCCAAAGCAATACCGGAAAGAATTTCCTCGGAAACCACCACGCTTTTTATTTTGGCCAGGTCTCCTTCGCTTTTTTCGGGAAAACGCCGGTAGAGCAGCGCCGCGGTAACCGCCCCCAGGATGGCGTCGCCTAAAAATTCAAGCCGTTCATTATTGGGCCATTCCTTTTGAGAAAGGAGAAGCGGTTTATTAATTGCCGATCGGTGGGTCACAGAAAGGTTCAAAAGTTCCAGGCTTTTGAACCTTATCTCCGCGAATTTACAGAACAAACGGAGGTGTTTTTTCCGTTCCGTTCCCAGGAGAATATGCTCTCCGGGATTATCATTTTTGCTGGGATTTGATGTATTCGTACGCGTCCTTGACGGTTTCAAATTCATTGGCCTTTTCATCGGGGATAGAAATACCCATCTCTTCCTCAATGGCGTAGACCAATTCGTAGGTATCCAGACTGTCGGCACCCAGATCCTGCCGGAAGGAAGCTTCCATAGTTACTTTGGCAGCGTCGATTTCCAGTTTATCAGCAATCAATTTTTTCATTTTCTCAAATAATTCGTCCACAATGTACTCCTTGAATTTTGATTCGGGACCGGTTAACTTTTGGCTTCCGGAACCATTACCTGTTTGCCCCGGTAAAAACCGCATTTGGGACAAACTCTATGCAGAAGGACCTTATTGCCGCACCCTGAACATTCTACCATGCCGGGAACGGACAGTTTCATGTTAATTGATTGGCGGCGGCTGGTCCTGGCTTTTGATGTTTTTGCTCTGGGTACTGCCATCTATAAATTCCTCTCTATCCGGTTTTTCACCGGTTGGTTATCCTAACAAAAACCACTGTTTTTGTCAATCTAGGGGGCCTCTGTTATTTTTTTTAGCGCCCTGTTCACCTCCGGAGGAACCATGGCGGATACATCCCCCCCAAAATAGGCTAATTCCCTGATAACCGAGGAACGGACCATGCAGAATTTTGGATCCGTGGTAAAAAAAACCGTCTCGATTTCGGGGGCCAGGGCCCTATTCATCATAGAAAGCTCAAATTCATAAGAAAAATCCCCTTCTCCCCGGACACCCCGGATAATAAGAGGTATGCCATGTTCCTTTAGGAATTCTACCATAAGTCCCCTGCAAAAGGCAACGGACACGTTTTTCCAGGGCTTGACCATGGCGGAAATCAGTTTCACCCGTTCTTCCACTGTAAAAAGGTACTCTTTTTGCCGGTTTTCCGCTATAATTACGACAATTTCATCAAAAACAGCGGTAGAGCGCTGTATTACATTAAGATGTCCCAGAGTCGGCGGGTCAAATGACCCGGGAAAGGCAGCTTTCATGACCCAAGCATAAGCTGGTGCCAACGGGGGGTCAAGGGTTGTTATTAGCTCACCCTCATTTTACTTTACAATTTCATCTTTAATATCCTTGAACATTCTTTACATATTGAAGACATTATTGAAGAAACTTGACGAATTAGAAAAAATAGGGTACACTTCATATCATGAAACGGCTAGGTTCATTATTTTTGGTGATATTGTGCTTGTTTCTTTCCTGCTATGATCCCCCGCCGCCGGTAAAAAGCGATCCTCCCAAAGTACCGGAGCAGACTCAACCGGTTCAACAGAACCAAAACCAACAGCCTCAGATTCCTGCGGAACCGGTTCAGCCGGTTCAAATTGAGCAAATTGTAGAAGCTGCCCCCGAATCGCCTTCTCCGGTTGAATATTTTGATCCTGCATCCATCACCCAGGAGGAAAGGGATACTGCCAAAATAGAAATCCAACAGTTAATCCAGCGGCTCAACGGTATTATCCGGGCAAAAAACTACAATGCCTGGGTAACCTATCTTGATTCCGGGTATTTTACTACTATAAGCTCCAAGGATTTCCTGGACCGGGTTTCCCAGTCTACCGTCCTGGTAAGGCAGAAGATCGTTCTAAAATCGGCCCAGGATTACTTTAACCATGTGGTGGTGCCTTCCAGGGCCAATGATCATGTGGACGATATTGAATTTGTGTCCCCGTCCCGGGTTAAAGCCTATACGGTGAATAACACGGGAAGCCGCCTTAGATTGTATGATTTGGAAAAAGCAGAAGAAGGATGGAAAATAATTAATTGAGGTCCGATTGGACTTATACTTGTGTAATAAGGATGGAAAACATGAAACGATTTATTTTGCTATTGGTCATCGTAAGTATCCCCGTTATTTTCGCTTTGGGCCAGGCGTCTGAAATGTCTATAGAAGAATCCTATCTGCAGGAATCCATAGAAAACATGATCATTCGGGAACAGAGCAGAGCGGAAAGCAGGGAAATGAAGATGATCGCCCTGTCCTACATCGGCGATGCCATTGAACGGGGCAACAGAGGGGACGAAGTCCGCCAGGCGCTGGAATACATGGGACTGGAAGGAATTCTTAACCGGGGCAGGGAAAATGGCCGGCTGGTCAATAACTATCCTGATGTCCGCCGGGAAAGTGCCCGGTATCTGGGACTAATGGGTACTCCGGAAGCAAAAGATGCTCTTTTAAGGATAATCTATTACGATAATGAACCGATGGTACTCCAGGAAGCCATAAAATCCCTGGGTGACATCGGCATTGATGATGACGGAAGAGCGATGACCACCATTGCCTGGATCTTCCAGAAATTTGACAACACCAATCCCGATAACCTTTTGGCCCTTTCGGCCATCGAAGCCTTTGAAAAACTCAGCGTAAAAGGGATGAAAGATACCAATGCGATCCAGATCCTAATCCGCATTGCGGAAGGTCCCTATATTAGGCCGGTTCAGGACCGGGCCAGGCAGGCGCTGGTAAATCTTAGAAGAATCCAGGCTGAGCACCAGCAAACTCAACAGCAGGAAGCCCAACGCCGGTAGAAAAAAACCTGCCGTTCCATTAGCGGCATAAATATAGAAGGATCACATAACCGGTATTTCGTTTTCGCAGGGAACTTTTACCTGACATTTGCCGCAGCCGTAGTGGGGTTTGTGTTGCTCCAGTACGCTATTTAAAAACGCCGAACAGGGCGGATGTGATTTTCCCTTTTCTATAGAGATTGCGCCTGCCGGACAATTGAGGGCACAGGCTCCGCAGTTGATGCAATACTCGTCAATTTTTTCATAACGCCGTCCGCTGGGCTCAAAAACCGCCGTTGTAATTACACTGGAAAAGCGGCCCGCAGTTCCTTTTGCCGTCAAAAGCGTCCTGGAAAGGCCAAAAGTACCCAGACCGCAGACATAGGCAATATGCCGATCCGACCAGTTGCTGGTGTAGTACTCCTGACGGCTCTTATCTTCTACTTCCGGATTTTTCGCCGAAAACCGGGGATCGCTGGCGGGCGCAAGGGCGGTATAGCCGTCATTCTCCAGCATTTTTACGGCATGGCCGCAGATTTTCCACTGAAACTCATTCCCTTCAATTCTCCCGTGCATCCATTCATCGGCGGGCCAGTTCAAGTTCGCCCCATTAGCTTTTTTTATTTCCTGAGTAAAGGGAAGAAAAAATGAGATAACCGTCTGCGCCCCGCCGAGCCATACATCCGGCATCATAAAATGATTGCCTATGATCTCCGATTTTTTAAACCCAGCAAACAGGGGATCGGAAGAGGCGGCGTAACCAAAAATTGGTTCCTCAAAAATCCGCATCCCGGCCAGATCCGGCCTAAGGGCAATTTCTTTGGCCACATAATTGCCGGGATCGTTACGGATAAAATCGCAGATGCCGTTTTCAAATACGCTTTTTTCCATACGAAAACTATAGCAAAAAATGAGCCGCTCCGCAAATCAAATTTTTAATATATGCCTGAATGCTTCTATGGGGCCATGTAGTATCATTCTTGGACCAGAGAAACGCATAACTTCGCGGATATGATCCCGCATAGCGGGTTTATAACAATGTGAGGTGCATCGCTTGCAGGCAGGTTTGTTGTTACCGTACGGACAATGGCTGAGACGTAAATGTGCATATTTTAGTAAATCCAGACATGAATTACACAACTCTCTGTTACCTTCCGATCCACGGCAGTAGATTCGTATCATAAGCGAGACCGTTTGTTTTTCCCGTTCAATTTTTGATTTCATCGTATCCGCCATTTTTACCGATAAAAATCTTCCAGCATCTGTATCACAGGCCCGCTCTTTACCGTTTCTTTAAGTATCTCAAACAACGGGGCAAGCTTCTCATACGATTGCTGCTGCCAGTTGCTCATGTCCTGCCGGCTTATCCGTGCCCCTATCCGCTCAAATTGTTTCTCCTGCCGGTAGTAGGGCAGGTGGTCTTCAAACTTTTGTACCAGAATGCAGCTTAACAGGCTC
>WRIB01000005.1:0-1187 GCA_009782955.1 Treponema sp.
TTATTTCTTAAAGCCGGCAACCGAAGATTTGCCGCCCAAAGGGGTGATAATCCCCTTAGTTGATTTGGGTCTTAGTCCCTATTCTGACAGGGATTATAATGGGGGAAACTCTACAGCGGAAGTATACATAAGCCGTGAAACCATTGACAGAGAAACTATTAATGTTATAAATATAAAAACAAATCTGGCAAAAAGTGAAAAAGATCTTTTTGCACAGGCGCAAACCAGAAAAACTAACGTTCTTCAACATTTAAGAAGTGCAAACGGAATCAGATTTAAGGCACGGGGAGACGGGCGTTTCTGGCGTGTACAGCTTCAAACGGCGGAAACGAAAGACGACAGTGCCTGTTACCAGTATTCATTCGCAGCTATCCATGATCAAATAATTACGGTTGATATACCATATTCAAGTTTAACATTTAATGATTGGGGAAGAAATTACCGGCATTATGATTTTGAAAAAGAAACTATAAAATGTTTTATTATAAGCGCCAATTTTGGTTTACAGGATTACGGTCCGGCTTTATTGCAAATATGGGATTTTGAGGTCTATTAACGTTCTTTTAGATAAACCTAGGTAAAAACACTGGTCTCTTTTTTGGTTTTTGACTGTATACTTTTGGAAAAAGCTGTCCACAGACAAGCTAAAAAGGAGTTACTAAATGAAAAAAAATTCTATTTTTATACTTATGATATTGCTGCTGGCTCCCGTATTGTTCTTATCACAGCAAAGCCAAAACAATAATGTCAACGGTTTTACCGCTGATCCAGGTTCATTTGAAATTTTAAGCAGTTATCAGGGCAGGAACAATGTACTAAAAGTTGATGGATCAAAAACTGATTGGTTTATTGCCAGTTATCCTCTCGCTAAATACAAAGGAAAAGAAATAACCATTGAGTTTTCGGCAGATGTCAGACGGGAAGGAGCCGCAGGAAACCTGGCTTGGCATGTGAATAATGACGGGATATGGCCTATGATTACAGAAAAGCACAATGCCGCACAGGGGAAATGGCACACTATAAAGGGAAAACTTTTCGTAATCCCCAACAATAACAATCCCTGCATGTATTTGACCAACTGGGAAAACAATTCGCCAAATACGGTTTACTACGTCGCCAACTTCAATATAATGATTACCGAGGGAAACCCTCTGACTCCCGATCTGACTTTAACCCCGCTTAAATCA
>WRIB01000005.1:1287-62887 GCA_009782955.1 Treponema sp.
AAAACTAGGTAAAAACACTGGTTTCTTTTTTGGTTTTTGGCTGTATACTTTTTGAAAATACAGTCCATGGACTAAAAAAGGAGTTCTTAAATGAAAAGAAATTCTGTTTTTATACTTATGATATTGCTGCTGGCTCCCGTATTGTTCTTATCACAGCAAAGCCAAAGCAACAATGTTAATGGACTTACTGCTGACAGAGGTTCTTATGAAATTTTAAGCAGTTATCAGGGCAGGAACAATGTACTAAAAGTTGATGGATCAAAAACTGATTGGTTTATTGCAAGTTATTCTCTCGCTAAATACAGGAGAAAGGAAATAACCATTGAGTTTTCGGCAGATGTCAGACGGGAAGGAGCCGCAGGAAACCTGGCTTGGCATGTGAATAATGACGGGATATGGCCCATGATTACTGAAAAGTACAATGCCGCACAGGGGCAATGGCACACTATAAAGGGAAAGCTTTTCGTAATCCCCAACAATAACAATCCCTGTATGTATTTGACCAACTGGGAAAACAATTCGCCAAATACGGTTTACTACGTCGCCAACTTCAATATAATGATTACCGAGGGAAACCCTCTGACTCCCGATCTGACTTTAACCCCGCTTAAATCAGCGTACGCCAATAACTTTCTTGTTGGCAGTATTATTGACTATACCTGGGCGGATCAAACTTCAGGAAAACACTATGATCTGCTGACACACCATAGCAGTACGGTAACCTCTGCAATAACGTATCCGGTTAGTTTGGCGCCTTCCGTTAAAGGAGGAGCCTACTGGTGGGAAACTGCGGATCGGGCTATCGACATTATAAAGAGGAAGGGTATACCGGTACATGGCCATGTGCTGATATGGCACGAGAATACCCCCGAGTGGATTTATACGGGCTCCAGAGTCGATGTTCAAGCTAATCTTAATGCCTATATCAGGACAGTGCTGGGACATTTTAAGGGCAAAATCAACTCATGGGATGTGGTAAATGAGGCAATGAAGGATAACCCTTCCGCCGCTGATGTCAAAGGGGACTGGAGGAACGGCGTGAGGAAACAGGATAACCCGTGGTACACGGCGCTGGGCGCAGACTACATCGAAATGGCATTCCGTGCAGCGCGGTCGGCTGACCCTGAAGTAAAGCTGTACTATAACGACTACAATAATGTTTGGAATGGATCTGTTAATGTCAACAAGATCGACGTAATATGCAGGATGATCAACGATATTAACACCCGGTACAGGGCAGAAGGCAACACCCGCAATCTTATTGAGGGCGTAGGTTTGCAGTGCCATTTCCAGCCCAAGGTTAATATAAACGATGTGCGTAAATCTCTGAACAAGTTAAAAACTCTCGGTATTGAAATAGCTATAAGCGAACTTGATATATCGGCCGTCGGTATTAATGATGATACAAGAGGTGTTGGAAAGGACAGCACTATGTCCGAAAAAGACGAACTGGCGCAGGCAAGGGTATACGCGAAACTGTTCAGGCTGTTCAGGGAATATAAAGAGATAAAACGGGTAACCATGTGGGGTTTGGACGACGGCACAAGCTGGCTTTCTGGAGGAACACCCTGCCTGTTTGACTGGAAACTAAACGCAAAAAAAACTTACTATGCCGTGATTGATCCCGACGGTTTCCTAAAGCAGTATGGGGAACGGTAGTACAAGTACACCACAGTTCAGCTTTATTGCAAATATAAAAAAATCCGTTATTTTTGATACTTTTTTACTTCATTGTTGTTTACTACATAGAATCAAAACGCAGTTTGCGTATGCAAATTGTGTATGTAAATTGTATGCGCCATAGAGCGTTAAACACTTATGGAGGTTATTAATGAAAAAATTTGTATTCTTATCGGTAATTACCTGTTT
Organism: Treponema sp.; assembly: GCA_009782955.1. Taxonomy (GTDB): domain Bacteria; phylum Spirochaetota; class Spirochaetia; order Treponematales; family Breznakiellaceae; genus WRIV01. The sequence goes on from WRIB01000005.1 coordinate 3,157, forward strand.
GGTAATTGGTACGGTCTTTGCCCAAAATCAGGGAAGGGAAAAAAGGAATCCTCCTGAACAAATTACTGTTGAAGGAACGCTGCAATTGCAGGACGGAACGATTGCGGTAAAAAGCGGAGAAACTGTTTATTATGTTCCCATGCTTCATCGGTATGCCGGTTTTGTAGAAGGAATAAAAGAAGGAAACAGAGTATCTATTGAAGGATACGCATTAAAAAACCATTTACGGCCTACAAAGTTGACCATAAGCGGAAAATCGTATGATTTTCCAGTAAAAAATGTTGGTCAAAAAACCGGTTCCGGGCAGCGGAACGGAGCCAGGCCGCAGCTCAGACATGGGCATAACAACAGATTTGCACAAAGACATATGGGTCCGCAGTCAAGGTACTACATGGGCCACGGACGCGGTTCTGCACGCGGTCATGGTTTTGACCGCGGCCGCGGCGCCGGGCAAAACAAGCGTTAAAACCCGCAGGATTATACAGTTGAGCTTGTTCCAAAACTCTGTTAGCTTTGGAACAAGTTCAACTGTTACTTTTTCTTCTGCAAAGTTGTTTCCTGTGCAAGCAATTCAAGAATAGTTTCCCATTCATAATCAATATAAATCCACGGCAGGGCTTCTTCCCAGTCCCGAAGCATGGTTCCGGTGTTGCGTATTTCCCGCAGCAATTCCGGGAAAACACGTGATGTATAACTTTTATTCCACCGCATATCATCTGACCGAACCCATTGATCGTCTTCCTGCTTCCAACCTTCCGGCTGCTTTTTTTTCGATACCAATTCGGGGAACAATACCGTTTTCCAATATTCTTCAAATGTATCCCGGTCAAGTCCTTTTGGCGCGTTTTCCAGTTGTTTCATCCATTCAGTCAGGGCGCTTATCCTTTCCCGGCGATCACGAAGTCTTGCAAGAGCTTCATTTCCGGTAAGTCTTGTGTCATAACGTTGTATACGTCCTGATGAAATTTGTACCGCTGTTATTCCTTCGGAAACTGTCAAAACAGCAGTATCTTTACCCATTATAAGTCTACCGGTTCCAAACAAGTCCATGCGGTACTCGTTCCATCCATGATAATTGCCTGCGAGGTAATCAAGTGAAGTAAAATAAAATTCTCCGACATCATTCGGGAAAGAACCCCGCAATTTCATAGAAGGAAATTGACTTATTATAATAACAATAGAACGGTTTTCGGCCTTGTTTTGAACCTCCCATAATTCCATGTCAGCTGCAACGTTTTCTTTTTTTTCTGCCCTGTACACGGTAACACGTTTTTCTTCCGATGCCGAACCATCCAAAGTTCTTCCTGCTTTTTCCATCATGGATACACAGCTTCCCGCAAACAGCAGAACGGTAAAATATAATAGAATATCATACTTTAAAATACCAGGCCTTTTCACTCTGCATTCCCTATTAATAGCTGATCTTAAATCCAAACGACGGTATTGGAACAGGAATTTCATAATTGGCAGAATCACTTCCTGTATCCTCCTTGCCGGAATATTGGTTGAACCTTGTATTACCTTTGGCAGAATAAAACAGGGCAAGAACATTTTCTACTGCAAAATAGATCTCGTAGTGGGCCTTTCCTTTTTCATTTTTTCCAAAAATGGAAAATTTAATATCCATGGGGAAAGACGGTGTGGTTCGGTTGTTTTCGTCATATTGGGAAAGCCAGACATATTTTTCGATTAATTGTCCGCTGGATGGATCATCAGGATCAAACACATATACCGGATAGCTTATAGGTTTGTCGCTGATACGTTTGGGAAGCGGTACACCGCTGGCAATGCCAAAACGGGTATATATATTAATGCGGGGAACCGGTTTAAAATTCAGTACAAGGTTAAGATTATGAAAACGATGATACGACGGAAAATACCAGTCGTTTTCCTTGCCTCCTCCAAAAGTCCCTACATCAATAGTTCCGCCATAAGGATCATAATATTTTGTCCAGTTGAAAGAATAGGAAAGCCAGCCATCCCAATAACGGGACTGTAATTTTTGCAGAAAAACATCAATGCCCCAGATTCTGCCTTCACCGTCAAACCTTGGTTTTACCTGCACATCACCCGGATTAAGATCTACGGGAATATAGGTACGGTCAAAAACATATTTGTAATAGAATTCGATATTAAAAATTAATCCTCTTGGAAATTCCGATTTAACGCCGAATATTGAAGTCCAGGATCGATTTGGCTTAATCTCGTCCATTTTAAACCTGTCTTCTGCAAAGACAAACATTTTATTCATTGATGAAAAAAGACCTGTTCCCGCACTAAGGCCCAGCGATTGAAGTATGCCCCAATCCTCCAGCACATTAAAATCAATATTAAGCCGAGGATTCAGAACGGGCCTGGATTGAACGGAAAAACCCTTTCCGTTCAAATAGAAGTGATCAACACGCAGTCCAAGTTCCGCATTAAAACGGTTTTCGGAAGAACTATATTCAATAAGACTATACCCCGATGTGGAAAATAACTTGTTTTCTACATTTGGAGAATATTTAGCAGGAAAACTCACCCGCAAATCATTTTTTATATAATTCCACGTTAAAGGCGGAATGGTATTATAAAGCGGGATACTTTCCGGATTATCAAGTTCATTTGCAAATTTTTCAATATATATCATCTCGTTACCGGAGGATACAAAACGGGTAAATAATTCCTGTACACCGGCTGCAAAAAGAAAACCTTTCCCCAATTCCCAATCATAGTCTATTCGCCCCTGTGTGTTGAACATAAAAATGGAATCGTCGATATGCATTTCTGAATTAATATCATATGGATTGTTTTTTAAAATACCAGATAAAAAAAGGAAACTATAGGTTGAAAAAAAATCTGAAGAAAAATACTTATCCATAATATCAAACCGCATATCTCCCTTAATTAATGCATCTTCATAACCTGTGCCGGCAGTAAACTTAAGGAGCATATCATTCCGGGGATTCCATAAAAACCCGGCTTTTACAAAACCCTGATAATTTGTCCAGTCAAATTCCATTCTGGTATTGCTGGTCAGTTCATTCTCTCTGGAATAACCTGATTCATATGTTGCACCGGCGCCATCCATACCCCAAAAACCGGTACCCTGAAATTCCAGATTGTCGGAAAAACGGTAATTTCCCGTTATCGCCGTACTTCTGATATATGGCGCAACACGTATTGTATTGATTGGTTCAAGAACTTCAAAACTGTGCGATAATTGTTTCATCAACCATACTATTGGGTCGTAGTAGGTAACACGACCCATAAACAGAATGCCCCCCTTGCCTGCCAGGGGAAGCGATAAATTAAAATTGGCGGCGCTGGTGTTCATACCAAACTCGAATTCTGTTTCCGTTGTTGATGGTTTTTTTGTAGTTATCTCCAGAAGACCGGATATTGTGTTGCCATAGCGGGCAGAAAACACACCGTGAGAAAGTTCGGCACTTTGCACCATACGGGGATCGAATATTGAATAACCGCCGCCCCAGTGATACGGGGCAAGGACATAATAACCGTCCAACGCAGCGCTTAAATCTCCGGGATCTCCTCCCCGTATACTCGGCAGGGCATTGAATAAACCGGCATAACCGACACCGGGAAGCAATTTAATCGAACTCATTACATCTTCGACAATTCCAATTTCACCGGTTTGAGCAATATCCCGCTCTGTTATGGTAATACTACGGCCGGTTCTTGCTCCGCCGCTTCCCGGTCTGGAAGCTTCTATTACCAGTTCCTTGTTTTCCCTTATGCCGGAAAGCTGCAATCCCAGTGTGTATGCATCAACTCCGGCGCTTACAACCAGGCGGCCATTTTCATAGCCGGGATACGACGCATATACCAATACCTGCCGATCGTCAGGTACGGAAAGTATAACCTTGCCGTCCCTGTTGCAGGTATACTGTTTGCCATCCCACGATCGTACCACCGCTCCTTCCAGCGGAAGACCCAGATCGGTATCTTCGACTGTTATTTCTACATCACGGGCAAAGAGGGGAACAAGTACAAAGAGAAAAAATAATAAAAGCACTATTTTGTTTCTATTTATCTTCAAAATGGAATTACTCCCGGTGAAACAAAATTATATCGAAAAATCTTTTGCACCAAGTCCAAACCTAGTATATTTCAACCGGAACGTTTATTCCGGCTTTATCCAGCGAAATACGAAGCTGCAAAGCTCGTTCTTCAAGAACTGCTGCCGATGCCGTTTCCGTCAAAGGATCTTCGCTGGCCGGCCTGGCTTTGCCGTAAATATGCACCGCCCTTAACTGCGGTTTCCCTGCATCGTTACCGGAAAGAGAAAGTGCTGCCAATTTTGTTACCACTTGTACCCATGCAACAGATTCTTCTTCCGGCGGCAAAACGCCTTTTATCTTACAAAGCATTGTTTGAATTGTAAAGGGTGCGGCTGAAGCAGAAAAATCTTTAATACAAGAAATTATTCTGTCGTGAGGGATTTCCGAACGATTCAACAGACGGTACCATGCATCCGTTGCAGCGTCAAGTTTAAGCCAAATATTCAGAGCAGCCGTATTTAATGCTGCGGTTTTTAAAAAATCAAACACCTCTTTGTCAAGCAGCCCGGATCCATTGGTAATTACTACCAGTTTTGCATCGCCGGCCAGTTCAGAGCGTATTAATGCAGAAGCATTAACAGCTTCCATAAAAAACGGCGACATGGATGGCTCGCCGTTACCGGAAAAACAAATGTCTTTTATCGGGATATTGTTTTTTTTTGCTTCCCGGATTGCAGAACAGAGAGCGGTTTTCATTATTTCAAAATTAAAATTGATGTCTGTTTTGAAAGGAAAAACTTCACAATAAGGACAGTCAAAAGAACATAGTTTGCGATCAGGAAAAAGGTTAATCCCTATGGAAAGACCGCCGGAACGCCGGGAATAGACGGGATAGATAATCGCACCGCCTTCCCTGCTCCGGTGATCTGCAATGGCGCCAATGTTCATTGCGAACGCCGCATTGCCGCTGCTGCTGAGTGAGCTGCAAGTCCTTCGGCCCGTCCTAAAACTTCTGCGGCTTGTCTTGTTTCTTCATAACCGGTACCCGGAACACAACGAAGCGTTGTGGGAATTTTAAGAAAATGTCTCACGGAAAGCCCTCCGGTAAACCGGGCATTCCCCGAAGTGGGAAGCGTATGGTTTACTCCGGCGCTGTAATCGCCCAAAACTTCCGCTGCAAGTGAACCAATAAAAAGTGAACCAAAATTTTTTAAGCACATGCCTGATTTTCCGGCAGACAACCAGGAACCGGGATCGTCGGAGTAGAGTTCAAGATGTTCAGGGGCAATGATATTGGCAATGCGGATTGTTTCTTCCTTTAATCGGCAAACGACGATAAGCCCGTTGTCATCAATGGAAACTCTTGCAACGGCACGGGATTCTTCCGGTAAAACCGTTAACTGTTCTTCCAAAGCAATGTTAATTTGTTCCGCCAGTTTTTGACTGCTCACCAGGACACGGGCACATGCATCGGTGTCATGTTCCGCCTGAGCCAGCATGTCAGCGGCAATCAGCTTTGCCGCAGTATTGTCTGCATCTGTCGTTTCTTCACCGGCGATAATCAGGACATCGGTAGGGCCGGCTATTAAATCAATGCCTACTTCGCCGAAAAGCATGCGCTTTGCTGCCGTTACATATTTATTTCCCGGTCCAACAATAACGCTTGCACGCGGAACCGATTCCGTACCAAGGGCCAAAGCGGCAATTGCCTGCGCGCCGCCCATTGCAAAAACACGCAATTTTGTTTTATTGGGTTTTACATTGGCTGAATTCCCGCCAATCATCATTGAAAGGGCAGCCGCAGCCAATATGTTCCGGTTTGGAAAGCCGTCCTCCATGGGCGGCGACGCAAGAATAATTTCATCAACACCGGCAGCCAGAGCGGGAATCATTCCCATTAATACGGAAGAAATAATGGGAAAGCGTCCTGCCGGAATATAAACCGCAGCTTTTTCAACTGGAATAACAAGCTGCCCGGTAAAGAGTCCGGGCTTCATTTCACTTTCAAAATCAACCAATTGATTTCTTTGCAACTCGGCAAACTTCAGAATATGAACGGCAGCCAGTTCCAAAGCAGCCGCCGTTTCTTTGCCGTTATTGCGGAGCGTTTCCCATGACTCTTCAGTCAGATTTACGGGAACTTCAAGCCTGGAAGGAGAACTTCTGTCAAAGCGCTCTGCATAACGGCGAAGCGCAGTGTCCCTTTCGCTGCGGACTGCTTTAATAATTTCGCGTACTACAGCATCGGCGGAATCCAGTCCGCTGCCGATACCACTTTGGTTGAACGATTTCCAGTAACCATCAAACTCTGAAGCGTTAATAATCTGCATGCATTTAGTATAATAAAAAAGTTATTTATCTTCTATAATACATACCATACTTTCAACCAGCCCGAACAACCTGTCTTGATGGGCTGTCAGATAATTCAGCATTCCGGCTGTGATTCTTTCGCCGCGAACGACTGCGGGAACACCCGGCGGATAAATCCCGATTTCAGTTCCGCAAATCTTTCCTTCACATTCTTTCAACGGCAAAAATTTAATATTCCCCGTTACGCCGTAATCGACCCATTCTTCGTAATTGACCGGAGGAAAATCAATTTCCCTGGCTTGTCTTGTCAGGGTAATTTTATTCAGCGCATTGCTTAAAACTTTCAGCGCCCCTGTATTATAGGGCGATAATATGCAAATCACGCGTGAACCGTAACTCATTTCGATAAAAACACCGTATTTTTCAAGTTCGTCGCCAAGTTCCGATCCGGAAAACCCGTTACAGTTTATTACAAGCCGCGAGAAATCGTCGTTTTCGTCAATCGAGTAATGATTGTCCGCCTCTATATCGTGATTGAACTCTTTAAGCGCATTAAGAAGGTTTTTGTATACAGCTTCGCCGTCTGCCATCATTCGCGCCCTCGCATAATCCAGAGAGGCAAGCGTTAGATATTGCGGACTTGTCGTGTGCAGCCCTACCCTCCTTAATAGCGCAATTTTGTAAAGTTCCTCTCCATTAACATGAACCATCGCGCCGCCCGTATAAACCGGCATTGTCTTATGGCAGCTGTCGATTACAACATCCGCATATTTTGCCGAATGCGGCGGCAAAAGGCCGGAAAAATTAAAATGCGGCCCGTGCGCTCCGTCAACAATAAGAAAGACACCGCGTTCATGCACAAGATTTGCTATCTTCTCGACTTCTGCGGTTCTTCCGAAATAATCGGGCGAAGTGATAAATACTGCCGCTATGCCGCTTTGAGTGTTAAGAAGTGTCTCTATATCATGTACCTCAGCGGGTTTTACAAAGCCGTTATTGTCGCTTTTGGTGTTACAAAAACAAGGGGTCAGCCCGAAGAGCCTCAGCGCGGAAAACGCCGATTTATGCGAATTTCTGTTTAAAATAACCTTTTTTGCGCTGGTTTTTAGGGCAATTGTACCAACTGCAATAAACACTGCCAGTGTCGCACCCGCCGTTACAAAGAGTGTTCCTGTCGTACCGTAAGCCTCACGCGCCAGCGTTTCAGCCTCTTTTATAACATGTTTCGGGTAGAGCAAATCATCCGAGACCGAAAGCCTTGTAATATCCGCACCCGCTGAACTATAAAGTTTGTCCAAAACCACGCCTTGATGCCCCGGCATATGAAACCGTGTCGGATTTTTTTTTGCATATTCCATTATTGCATCATATAGCGGCGTTTTCAGCTTCATGTACCATCTCCTGTATATAACAAACTTCATCAATTGTATATTAAAACCGCCGAAAATAAGATATACTTACGATCCAGACAGGGGAACTTGTTCCAAAAACTGAAATATGGAACAGCCCCGGGGAGATAAAACAACATTGCAGTTTACCACTGTTCATTACAAAAAAGACAATTGCATAATCATAGAAGGCGATCAGAATGCAGATTGCTTCTTTATCATTCAGCAGGGGCAAGTGGGAATTTCCGGAGAAGCGGAAGAAAAAGGCAGGACACTCGGCCCCGGAGACTACTTTGGCGTTATTTCCACCATGTCTTCTCACAGTTATATCGAGACAGCCCAGGCTCTGACGGATGTTGACCTGATTACGGTTCACCGGGAACAATACGGGGCGTTTATCCAGGAACATACCCAGGCAACCATGAAGATAGTTACTCAGTTTTCCAAACAGCTCAGACATTTGAACGAGACCTTTGCTGCGATTGCCCTGAAAAAAACCGCTGAGACCGGCCCGGATCAGCTCTTTGAAGCGGCGGAATATTATCTCCGCCAAAAACAGTATGACAAGGCTGTACACATCTATACCCTGTATCTTAAGCATTGTTCACAGGGAATAAATGCGGATACCGCCAAAGAACGGATAACAAAGCTAAAAACCAATACAACAATCAAAGAAATGGAATTCAGATCAAACGATATGAGCAGGACATACCCAAAAGGTTCGATGCTTTTTGTCGAAGGGGAACCGGGGGATGAACTTTTTGTCATTCAGAAAGGGTCTGTAAAGATTACCAAAATTACCAGCGACAACGAGGTGCTTTTGGCAGTGCTGAAAACCGGGGATATTTTCGGGGAAATGGCTCTCCTGGAAAACAAACCCAGGGCCGCCACCGCAGTCGCCTACGATGAATGTAAAGTACTGGTACTAAACCGGGCCAATTTTGACCAAATGATTCAAACACAGTCCCAGCTTATAGCCAAAGTTATCGGCCTCCTTGCAGACCGCCTCTGGCTGATCTATAAGCAGTTGGCTAATACACTCATCGTAAGTCCTCTGGGCCGCATGTACGATTCCCTGCTTATCCAGCTGGAAAAAGACCGCATTCCCCTCGAAAACCAGAACCCCTATACTTTTAGTTTTGGCTATTGGGAACTGGCCAATATGGCGGGAATTCCCAGGGAGGAAGCCAAACCAATTATGGGCAAGTTTCTGGCAAATAATAAAATTAAGATAGTCGATGACAAAATTTATACTGCATCAGTACAGGAAATAGTCAGGCAGACCGAATATTACCGGAGAATGGACAAGATTAGAAAAGTCGATAAATAACATGTGTAAAAAAGCCGACAATCAGACAAGGAAAAAAATTTATCGTGAAAAAATCCACATTGTACCTTGTTTTTACGGTATGTACGGCAGTTTTTCTTGTCTGCGGATTATTCTGCATTTTCAACAGAGACGCTCTTAAAAAAAAACTGTTTCAATCAACCACCTCGTTTATCGGGCCAGCTACGGCCAAATATGAAAAAGACGGCAATTTATATGTTATAGACAGCGGATCATTTCGCCTTGTCTGCATGGCGCCTGACGGAAACATTCGCTATACCATTAATATTGATAAATTTAAGGAATATTCCCGGTTTGTAGATGGCACCATTGACGAAGCCGGAAATCTTTATGTTTATATAATGGAAGCGGAATATGACGCATATCTGACAAAAAGAGACATAATCAGGAAATATGACAACCACGGCCGCTTTGTCAAGGATATTATCAGCATAAACTACGATAATGCGGACAACAATCCGCACCTCTTTAATCAATTTGGTTCATTCCGCTGCGAAGACGGCATCCTTAGCTTTTCCAGGATAGAGCGTAACAATGTTACCCTCTACCAGTACGATACATTCCGGGACAATTTGAGGAAATCCGTATTTTCAGAAGGTGTAGAAGATTATCTGGTTGCCCAGCTTGTCCTTAAAGATATGCGGAATTATGTGTATGTAATGCGCGACGGAGATATTTTTGAAGTAAAAAACGGCGCCGAAGCGGTACTGCGGGCTTCGTTTATCTGGAGCGAAAAGGACGGCGGCGTTATCCCCTGGTATGTACAGTATGATGCAAACGGAAATATAGTATTTTTCGATATGGCATCGAACTCCCTATTCCGTATTGCAGACGACAAAATGCATCACATTGTTCCCCTTGCATGTTTTGAACCGCTAAAAGCACGGGGAGAAAAACCGGCTCTTAGAGGATTTGGTTTTTACGGCAATACATTTGCAGGGATTTACGGAGATACGGTTTGGCTATACGACGGCGGATCTTTTACCGCTTACGAAGAAGAATTGCGGCTTCCATTTGCCGAAAGATTGCACATAATAACCGTGCAGGTATCCCTGATACTTGGAATTCTCTCCCTCATTGCCGCACTATGTTTCCTGTTCATTGGTATCCTGGACCGGTATGTTTCGCTTTTTATAAAGCAAACCGCCGCAATAATGCCATTGTTAATAATAGCGTTTATAATACTGTTCTCGGTAACATTCAACATTATGATAAACCGCCTGAACGACGAAGTATTTAATGAAATGCATGCTCTGGCAGTATTGTCTGCGAAATTGATAAACGGGGACGATATTGACAACCTTAAAACCACAAAGGATTGTCACAGTGATTCATATAAAAATCTGCTAAAGACATTAAAAGAAATTACCGGAAACAATGCCGATCACTGGAACAGGGGATATTATGCGGCGCTTTTTAAGGGCAGGCATTTTGAATATGTTGTAGCGATTTCCAGCGAAGAGATCAACCTCTTCCGTCCGGCTGAGCTGCTTGAAGGGGAAGATTACCACCATTTTATGGACGGCCATCCGATTGGCGGTATCTTTTCTCTGGATGATGGCGAATGGGCATTTGCCGAAGCTCCGGTGTACAACAGCGCCGGAGAGATAGCCGGCATGTTTGAAGTCGGTCTTGATATGACAGCTTTTGAAATCGGTAATGTAAAACTAAAAAGGGAAGTTGCACTGATTGCCGTAGCCGTTTGCATAGTTATTCTGCTGGCGCTTGGCATTATGGTTTCCATTGTAGTAAAACAACTTTCCGCCGTGGCAAGAGTTCTGCATTCCATATCCGGCGGGAACCACTCCGAGCGGGTTCGTTACAAAGCGCGTGATGAACTTGGCAGGGTAAGCAGCGGGCTTAACAGTATGGCGGAAGAACTACAGAACCAGTTTGACCGTATCAACCGGCTTAATGAATCGACAATTCGTTTTGTGCCGCTGCAATTTATGGAACATTTGGGCGTTTCCGACATAACCAAAATGAAACTGGGCGATAATGTACAGCGGGAAGTAAGCGTACTGTTTTTTGACATACGTGCATTTTCCATTAATTCGGAAATGATGACCGCACGGGAGAACTTTGTATTTATCAATGAAATACTGGGCATCGCCGGCCCCATTATCCGGAAACACAACGGTTTTGTGGATAAATATATCGGCGATGCAGCAATGGCGCTTTTTGACAATGGACTGGATTCGGTACGGGCAGGTGTTGCGTTATACCGGAAACTGGTTCTTGACCGGAATACCAGAATAAAAATCGGGGTAGATGGCATAAACATAGGAGTTGGAATACATACCGGTTCGGTTATGATGGGTATTGTCGGCGAAAACGAGCGGCTTTCCAGTACGGTAATTTCTGCAAACGTCAATCTGGCTTCCCGCATGGAAGGACTTTCCAAACAAACCAGGTCAGGAATACTTATTACAAGAGACACAATGAACCAGCTTTCTGGTAATGAATCTGAATTTGCATACCGCTTTATTGGTATGGTACAGGCCGCCGGGGTAAATGAAGTAATGGGCGTGTTTGATATGCTGGATGCCCTTCCGGCCGGAGAAAGACGATCCCGGCTTCGTACCAAAACAATTTTTGAATCGGGTGTACGGAAATACCATACAAAAGATTACGCCGCTGCCGTCCAGCGTTTTGAATGGGTTGTATCAAAAGATCCGCAAGATGTCTGCGCCGAACATCATCTTACAGAAGCAAAAAAACATCTTAAAGATCCATCATTGCCAAGCGTGTTTATTTTTGAAAAAAAGTAGGAAAGAAAAATAAACATGGATATTATCCGCAGCAAAGCACGTGAATTTTTTATTAACGACGGATTTCTTCCTTTTAAAAACAGCAGTTACCCGCTTCTGCAAAAATACAATCATTGCAGTCTGCTGCAGGAAAGCAATATTACCATGTTTGTTACATGGCAAGACACGTATCTTGGACTGTATAAAATTATTAACAATTGTCTTTGTAGTGTTTTTTTTCTTGAAGGACGGGATATTTACTGGACTATTCACAGACCGGAAGAAACATCGTATCCTCTCCAGCCCATTATTGATTCGCTTTGTGTTCTTTGCAAAAAAGCCGGACTTCCTTCTTTGCAGATTAAAAACATAGACAAGGATTTGGTTGCCGGGTATAAAGCTGTACAGGGCCATGCTCTGCATACAACATACAGTGTTAGCAACAGTGAATATGCCTATGCCGTAAAAGATTTACTCAATCTTGAAGGTTCCATTAATTATTACAAAAGAAAACGAATTAATAAATTTATATCAAAACAGGATATTTCCATCCGGCCAATAACAAACAGCAATGTACGGCAGTGTCTGGACATAGAAAAAGAATGGTGCAAAGGCCGCGATTGTTCATACTGCAGTTCTTTTTACGGCTGTGAAAAAAAGGTACTCGAAGTAATGCTTGAAATTTTTGATGAAAAAGTTCATTGCGGACTGTTTATGTATAATGGTGAAAAACCGGACGGTTATATTATATGCGAACGAATAAGCAAAAAACTCAGTTTTCTGTACTTTGGGAAATCAAATGTGGAAGGCGGACTTGTTTATCTTATCTATATAATGTACAGGGATTATATAAATGATGCTGAATACATGAATCTTAATGAAGATATGGGACACGAAGGACTTCGTAAATTCAAAAGACTGTTAAGTCCTTACGAATTGTGGCATAAATATACAGTAACCTATGAATTATAGAAGAATTGTATTATGAACGCGATACAACATAGAGTACATACATATCTTCTTAAAACCGGTTTTGTTCCGGCGGACAAGGAAAGTCATGCAACATTATGGAATTTTAACGCGGATAATCTGCTATATGAAATGACAGCTTGTCTTACCGTAACATGGTCAGGCGAACAAAATATACTCTACAGAATAATGGACGGATTCTTGTGTATTGCCAATTTTCACCCCGAGGGGGAATTTTCTTTTTTTTTAAACCGTCCGGCAGCTACACACAACCTACAACACATTGTCGATATCCTGTACGATATATCGCTCAAAGCCGGACTAAAAGCCCTTCCTATATGGGACATTGAGGAACGCTTTCTTGATGACTATCGGCAATTAAAGGGTTATGCCATGGAATACGGATACAACGATACCATGAGCGAATATGTTTACAAAACTGAAGAGTTACTTGATCTGAAAGGTGAAACACATTACTATAAACGGAAACGTATTAAAATGTTTCTTGACAAGCCGAATGTATCTGTAGAATCCATAACCAAAGACAACATTAACCTGTGTCTTGATATAGAGAAACAATGGTGCAGTTTACAGGATTGCGATCTTTGCGGATCTTTTGCCGGCTGTTCAAAGAAAACACTGGAAATTATGATAGATATTTTTGATGATTTTATTTACCATGGTGTTATCGGTTATGTCGACGGAATTCCGGCCGGCTACCTGATTTTTGAAAAAGTAAACAAAGAAATTGCGTATGTTCATTTTGTAAAAGCTGCCATACCGAATTTCAGTGCATTTTTATATTATATCGCCGTACAGCGTTATCTGCACGACGTAAAAAAAATAAACAACGGCGCTGATTTGGGAAAAAATGGTTTACGTCTCTTTAAAAAACAATTAGGCGCCCATGAACTAATAAAAAAATACCTCTGTACTTTTACCAAAGAAGGCTGATATGAAAAGAATAAAATGGTATGTTTTTTCCGCATTCCTCATGTTTACTGTTATGTTGTATATGAATATTGAATATATAACATACCAGCCATGGCTCGAGGAAGAGCCGCTGGAATGGATAGCCTATGCAAGCGGTAACGGGGAAGCAACAGCCATTATTGCGGATTCCGCAAGAACCATTATAGTAGTAAATAACGAAGGTGAATTATTGTATAAATTACAAGCCGGCAATGATACATCGCGTTCATTTGTTTCCGCCGAATTGGTGGAACTGGATGCCAATAACAATCTGTATGTATATGATAAAATTTTCGGCGGTGCATTTGAAGAAAGTACGGAACGCATATTAAAGTATTCACCAAGCGGAAAATTTCTGGGTGTTATTTATTCTTATTCCTATATTAACGAAGACTTTATTATTTCCAAAGGCAAAATAAGCGGTATGGCTTCTATCGGAGATTTACTATATCTGGCAAGGCTTGAGCACGAGGGTTTTTATCTTGACTGTATATATACCCTGGAAGAGGACGAAGTACGGACATATGCCTTTGTTAAATATCCCAATGCTTTTCGGGACCTGTCATATTGCAGAATAAATATTAAAAATCAGCGCATTGTATGGACAACAAAATCCGGAACTATACTCCAGTACAGTTTTTCAGGATGGCTTGTAAACGAAATCATTGCCGATGGCAATACATCTCCTTATATGACCGCATCTGATAATGACAACAATTTTATTTATACCGATATTATTAACTGTGAAATCGTTCGTATAGACGGTAATACAGGAGAAAGAACAACATTATTCCACCGCCCAATGTCAGACGGTATATTTTACTATTACATCAATAATAACAAGGATATAACTTATGCTTCGTACAATGCCGACGATGTACTTTTAATTGACAATAATGGTACATGCACAAATATTGATACCTATTCATTTTCAAGATACGACATTATCGGAAGGCGTATAATTTTTTTCATATGTGTTGTTAATATAATTCTGCTTCTGACAATGCTTGTCTGGAGTATTTTATTTTTGGCAAAACAAAAAACAAGCGGTGTATTTAAACAAATAATACTTGTTGCTTTATGTATTATTTTCGGCGCCGGAATTTCTTCATTTATTATTTTAAAGGAAATGCAGAAGAAAAATACCGAAAATACATTTAATGAACTGGAAAAAATTTCCAGATTACTTGCTGCATCCATAGACATAGGTTTTATCAACGGGCTGGAATCTCCCAGGCAATATGACAGCGAAGGGTACATTACATTTGCAGAACATATCAAGACACTTTTTTCGGAACTGCCATTTGACGGAAAACAGGTGTATCTTATGCTTTGGAGAGAACGCGACGGCGTTGTCTATTCCATGTACGATTTGGAAAATGCGCTGGGTACGTTTTACCCTTACGATGAATACGAGGACAGCTACATTGAAGAAGTCTTTACTTCGGGAGAATACAATCGCTTTGTCGACCATTTGCCGTCGGGAACATGGGAATATGTTTTAGGCCCTGTTTTTGACAAGGACGGAAAAACCATTGCTGCCATAGAAATAGGTTATAATGTAAAGGTGGTTGAAGAAGAAAACAAGAATATGTTAATTCAGGTAACACTTATCGTTCTTGCAACCACTGTAGCGTTTCTGTTAATAGTTATTGAGTGTCTTTTAATGCTCGATGCATACAAGAAAAACAACGATGAACATACCGGAAACAACAAAACAGAATTAAAACCAAATATGCTTAAATGTGTTATTACTCTTTTGATAAATGCCTACAAAGAAAATGCCGTTAAAAGCAAAGCTTCTGCAATACTGCCCCGGCTTGCAGGTCCGGTTATCAACCATCTTGTAAACACTTATAAATCGAACTTTAGTTCGGTTTTTCATCCGGAATTGCTCCGGGCCGCGGCCTTTTTTATGTTCTTTTCGGCCAATTTTGCAACAGCCCTTTTGCCAATGTATGCGGCAGGGCTTTACATACCTGTTTTTAACCTTCCGAGGGAATTTATTGTTACACTTCCGTTTACTGCCAATGTATTTTTTATGATAATTGCCTTATTGGTAATTCCCGGTATTCTTGAAAAAGCAGGGACAAGAAAAATAAGCCTTGTGTCGGCCATTTTGTTTTTAACCGGAAATATCCTTTGCATTATTGCGGAAAATATTATTCATCTGTCAATAGCATACGGATTAATGGGCCTTGCCTGCGGTGTGTTCGGTTTAATATTCAATACAATTATAGGATCCCAAAAAAACCCGGCAGATATGAACAGCGGCTTTGCTCATTATAATGCGTCCTATCTGGCCGGAGTAAATGTCGGGGTTGTTTTTGGATCAATAATTGCGCAGTTTTTTCCCTACAGAACGGTATTCTGGTTTGCATCCGGTATAGCGCTGCTGTTTTTAATCATCATTGTATGTTCACTGCGTTCCAGGCAACTTCGTCATTATTATGATATACAATATGTCAAAGAGGAAAGCACAGGGAATTTTACATTTATTAAATTCATGTTCAGACCAGTTGTGCTTTGCATCCTGCTTCTGGCACTTATGCCTTTTGTTGTCTCCGTAAGTTTTATGGAATATTTTATGCCCATTTTCGGAACGGAAAACGGTTTGGGAGAAGCCAATATCGGACAATTAATGTTATTAAACGGTTTGTTTGCCATTCTTTTTGGCGCAAGCCTCTGTAAGTTTTTATCAGCAAAAATACCCATTCTGATCACAATTCTTTTTACGCTCCTGCTGGACGCGGGAGCATTGTATTTATTTTCCCTTAATGTATCAGTAAACATGTTGATCGTAACAATTATTCTTCTGGCAATTGTCAACATCTTTGCATCTACCAACATTCAAACCTATTTTACACTTCTGTATCAGGATAGAGGCATTCCTTCGGTAAAAGCGCTCAGTGCCTATTCTGTCACAGAAAACTTATCCATGGCCATAGGTCCCATTGTTTTCAGCTATATACTGGCAAATAACATCGGAGAGGGTATGAAGATACTGTCAGCTGTAATGCTTGGATGTATAATTGTATTCGCGGTTGTTTCAAAGTTGTCAAACATAAAGAGATAATGATACACTTGATTGGATAGTGGAATAACAATTCCATCAAAAGGAGTGTATTATGGCTGCTCGAACTTCAATAAAACGCAGATTGCTGGGTTTTTCGCTTGTTTTGTTTCTGGTGATTTTAATCGGCGGCAGTACGGCTTTTGTCCTTTCCAGATGGCAGATTGCCCATGTCAGTGCGGGGCAGGAACTGGCGCGGGCGGTTGAAATTGAGCGGTTCAAGCTGGAAGCGTCTGTAAACAGCGAGATTACCATTGCCCACAAAATGGCCGGTTCTCCGATTATTCAAATGTACTTTGCCAATCCTGACGATCCAGAATTGGAGAAAATCGCCTTTGAAGAAATTGCCGGTTACCGCAAGGCATTCGCAAGCAACTCGGTTTTTTGGGTTAATGATAAGGACAAAAAGTTTTATTCCGATGATGCCTATGTCTATACCATTGATATCAATGACCCCAATAATTATTGGTATTTGATGACCTTAAATGAAACGGAAAATTATAATTTTAATATCAATTACAACCCCGACCTTAATGTAACCAATCTTTGGATTAACGCTCCTGTCTTTGACTCTCAGCACAGGCCTATTGGTATTTTGGGGACCGGCATTGACCTTACGGTGTTTATTGATGCCATGTACAATGATTATACCGGCAATGCGGAACTGTACTTTTTTAACTCCGACAGCGAAATAACAGGTGCGAAAGATTCCGCACTCGTAGCCGGAAAAGTTCTCATGGAAAGCGAATTTGACGTTATTGGCACGGAAATTATTGCCAGAGCCGGAGATTTGAGACCAGGGCAGATTATTTCCTTTACCGCATCCGGCGGAGTTGTTGCCGCCCTGGATAAAGTTCCGTCTCTTGACTGGTACATTACCGCAATTCTTCCCATAACCATTTGGGATTCACTGGACAGTCCCATGACGGTTATATTTATGGCAATGATGATTGTAATCGCACTTATTTTTATTGTATTCTATTTTTTCATTACCGGACTGGTAAAACCTCTTAACGTAATGGTAGCAACCCTTGATAAAATTTCCGAGGATTGGGATATGACCCGGCGGCTTAATGTCCGGCACAAAGACGAAACCGGCATATTGGCTGACTTTTTTAATCTTACTTTTGAAAAAATCAGCATACTCCTTAAAGGCATTAAAAACAAAGCCTTTACCCTTTCGGATACCGGAGATGAACTGAATGCAACAATGGATGAAACCTCCCAGGCCATTACCAAGATTGATACGGAAATTCAAAAAATGAGGGAAATGGTCCTATCCCAGGCGGATGAAGTGAACAAGTCAACCGTATCAATGGAACAGATCATCACGGGAATGGACAGCCTGAACAATCATATCACCGTTCAGGCGGAAAATGTTTCCCAGTCCTCAGCGGCCATTGAACAGATGCTTGCAAGTATACGTTCGGTAACAGAAACCCTGATTAGGAATTCAACAAACATCAATTCTCTGACAGAGTCTTCCGAAACCGGGCGAAACGATCTGCAAAAAGTCTCCGAAGACATTCAGGAGATCGCCCGCGAATCGGAAGGGCTTCTGGAGATTAATTCGGTAATGCAAAATATTGCCAGTCAGACCAACCTTCTGTCCATGAATGCAGCTATTGAAGCGGCTCATGCCGGGGAATCGGGAAAGGGATTTGCCGTTGTAGCGGATGAAATCCGTAAATTGGCAGAAAATTCCAGTAATCAATCCAAAACAATCAGCATCGTACTTAAAAAGATAAAAACCTCCATTGACGCCATTACCAAATCAACCAGCATTGTACTGGAGCGTTTCAGTACCATTGAGCGTGAAGTTAATACCGTATCAGATCAGGAAACCCAGATACGGAGTGCGATGCAGGAACAGGAAAACGGCAGCCAGCAAATTCTGGAAGCAATTACACGTCTAAATTCAGTTACCGGTGAGGTTCAGAAAGCTTCTTCCGATATGGCAGGTACCAGCAAGGAAGTACTTAAACAGAGTACCAATCTTAAACAGATCAGCAGTGATGTAGCGGGTGAAATGGACGACATGACGCAGAACGCGGAAATGATAACCAGTGCCGTTACCCGAGTGCTGGAGATAAGTCAGGAAAACAAGGAAAATATCAGCAACCTGACGTCAGACATTGCGCGGTTTAAGGTGGAATGAGTTATTCGGAAACTTCAGTTTCCTGGTAACTCTATAATTTCTCTGCAAGCAACAAGAAAAGCATCCATGTCTTCACTGGTTCCAATACTTACCCGCAGATAATCTGCAATTCGCGGCTTGTTAAAATGACGTACCAAAATGCCTTTATCACGCAAGGATTGAAACAAAACATGACCGCTTATACCGGGATACGTAATAAACAAAAAGTTTGCTTTTGACGGGATCACATCAAAGCCCATTTCCTTTAGGGCAACGGCGGTTGTGTCCCTGGTTACCATTACTTTTTTGTTTATCTCGTTGTAGTATGCCTTATCCAAAACAGCAGCACTTCCGCCGGCAAGGGCAAGGACGTCCATTGTATAGGAATTAAATGAATCACGTATACGAAAAAGACCTTCTATTAATTCCTCGCTGCCTATGGCAAAGCCAACACGAAGCCCTGCCAGAGAAGCGGATTTGGAAAGGGTATGAACGGTAAGCAGATTCGGATGATCGGTAATATAGGGAACGAGCGATTGTGCGCCAAAAACAGCATAAGCTGAGTCAACAACAAGTACACGATTATTCTGTTCAAGCTTCCGGGCCAATTGCAGAAGATCGGATACAGGAAGGTCGCGGCCGGTAGGAGCATTGGGATTGGAGATAATAACACCGCCGGAACTGACGGAATAA
Organism: Treponema sp.; assembly: GCA_009782955.1. Taxonomy (GTDB): domain Bacteria; phylum Spirochaetota; class Spirochaetia; order Treponematales; family Breznakiellaceae; genus WRIV01. The sequence goes on from WRIB01000005.1 coordinate 22,798, forward strand.
TCATTAATATTAATGGAAAAATCTTCCGTTACCGGAATAGTTCTATAAGAGATATCCCAGAGATCCGCATAGACCGGATAAAAACTGTATGTAATATCGGGGAATAAAATCGCGTCCGAATCACCTTCAAAAAACGCACCAAAGACAAAGCCCAGTACTTCATCTGAGCCATTACCGGGAAAAACCTGGCTCGGCTTAACCCCATAGGCAGCAGCAACAGCTTCCCGAAATTCGGTACAAAGCGGATCGGGATAAAGCCTGAGTTTTTCTCCTTTTACATTATTGCCGTTATTCTGCGAATTAACCACTAAAACCTGCTCAATGGCTGCAACGACCGCTGGTGACGGAGGATATGGATTTTCATTGGTATTGAGTTTGATAAATTTTCGGTCCCTGGGCTGCTCACCGGGAATGTATGGAGAAAGATTTACAGTTCGTTTGTTCCAAAAAACACTCATTATAATGCTGCCTTATTTATAGTGACGTCTTGTTAGTTCATTTAAAACATCTGCAACCGTTATCCCTTCCCGTGTCATAAGTGCTGTCGCAAAATAAAGAAGATCCGCCGCTTCCCAGATTTTTTCATCACGGGTTTTGGCGGTACAGAGTTCTTCCGCCTCTTCCATAATTTTTTCCCGGACAAGCTCGTCGTCCAGCGTTGCAGTATAGGAACCCGGTACAGGATTGCTAAAACGATCTGTAATTATCTTTTGCAAAAATTCCCAGGTAAAGCTTCGGTTTACGCCAAAACAGGACCACGATCCGGTATGACAGACCGGACCGGCCGCATCTACCGTAGCAAGCAATGCGTCCCTGTCACAGTCGGCACGCAGGCGGAGCAGTTTTAAGGTGTTGCCTGAGTTTTCCCCTTTCATCCACAATTTGTTTCTTGTCCGGCTATGAAAACAAAGATTTCCCCGCTTAAAACTTTCGGCAAGCGCTTCCCTGCCGGCAAAACCTGTCATTAAAACCTGCCCGTCGCTGCTTTGAGCAATTAATGGCAAAAGAGCTTTTGCAGCATTCCCGGTAGCCGAAGAAACACCGCCGGTGGTAGTTTGCGCGGTTTTTTTCCAGTTAAGTGAACTGATAAATGCATCGGCCAGATTAATTTTACCGGTATAAAGAGCCATGCCAAGCTGCACATCACAATTCAGCCCGGCCAGCGCTTCAATTTCTTCCAGGGTCGAAACTCCCCCGGCGGCAGTGATCCGCGTTTCCAAAGCAGATTTTTCCATTGCTTGACAAAGCAGCTTTACCGGTTCAAAGTCCATGCCGGACATGGTTCCTTCGCGATCAACGCAGGTAAAGAGCAGTTCAGAAGCATAGGCCGCCGCTCTTACCGCCGTTTCAATCAGAGGAAGACCAGTAGAAGTTTTCCAGCCATCAACAACGATTTCATAATCTGATGTTCCTGTCTTCCTTGAATCTATTGCAACAACAATTCGCTCCCTGCCTATCTTTTTTACCAGATCTTCCAAAAAAGTTTTATTAAGGGTAAATTCACCGTTTTCTTTTCCTTCTCCCTTTTTAGACAGATCACGAAAAGCCAATGAGCCTATGATGATCTTTCGCGCACCGAGACTTATAAGTTCTTTTGCCTGATCTACGGTTTTGATGCCGCCGCCTACCCTGCATTCGGCCTTGCAGAGCAATGACTTAATCAACTCAGAATTGTTTCCTTTACCAATAGCGGCGTCAAGGTCTATAACAGCTACTTCTCCATAGCGGTCAAAATCTTCTGCCAGTTCTGCAGCATTGTCCCGTTGCAAAACCAGTTCCGAACCTTGCCTGAGCTGTACTACTTTGCCGTCCTGTATGTCGATCGAGGCGATTACCATATATTCATTTTTCCATGATATTCCGTTAAGGGTTTTTCAAAACATCAGTTTTAAAAAACCCGGCTTCTATCATCCTTTTCGGTTTGGTTTGATCTTATTGGCGAAAACCGTAATTACAAATGCGACAGCCACTGCCACCAGCATTGACAATGCAAAAGCCAATCCCTTTCCTTCGTTGGCCAGCGCCGGCGCTACGACGGACGGTACATAAGCTGTGCCTTTTACGCCAAGAATACCGACAAACGCCCCGGAAACGCTTGCAGCGATTAAAGCTCCGGCAAACACTATTTTGTCAGAAAACATAAAGGGATATGCCGCTTCCACAAAAGTTCCAAAACCCATATTGATAAGAAAACCCGAACCGGCTACAGAACGATCACCTTTATCTTTCGGGAATATGATATTGGCCAGTGTAATTCCTGCGGACACCATGACCAGTCCGCACATATCAATTGCACCGAGGAAACTGAACCCTGTAGCCTCCATTTCCAGCAAGACTATGGGCAATATGGCAGCATGGTACACACCTCCGATAATTGCCGGCCAAATTAAAAGCCCTGCAATTGCACCTGCAAGAAGCGGACTGACGATTAATGCCGCCTCAATTAATGACTTAATTCCGTCTCCGGCTATAAGCGCCAGGGGCGCTATTAAAAACATACCTATTAACCCGGCAATTAACCCGCCGAGTCCGCCTGCGGCGATATTTGCCGTTGTTCCGGGCACTCTGTGCTTAAAACAAAATGTTATTATATAATATGCAAGAACACCGGCCAGAATACCAGCTATCAGACCACCTATAATACCTCCGTCTTTAGACAAGATTCCGGCTGCTAAACCGGCTACTATACCTACCTCGTCAAGACCGGAAACCTGTTTGGCCGCAATTGCAGCAATAATTACCGGTAAAGCTCCGACCAGAGCGCTGAAAACACCTCCAAGTATCTCAAGACCTGGAATTTTGCTAAGAGCCAATGCAAGCGCCATGGCAATAAATCCGGGCAGGGCGGCCATCATAATACCGCGGAAGTTTACACGCTTCCAAATGCTTCCCAAAACAGCTTCGCCTCCGGCGGCCGCAGAAGAACCAATAACCGGCATATATTTCAATTTCCATTCGCCGGCCAAAGCTGAAATAAAAGCTACTGCCCTGGTACGGTTTGTCGTGCCCGTCGTTCCGGAAGCGGAAATAACTTTTGCTCCCATTTTTTGGGAATTCGCAATTGAAGCGCCGCCCGTACCGACAACCGGGATTTTTTGTTCGGCCATAGCTTTTACAGAAGCATTGTTTATATTGCCGGGATCACAGCTCATCATAACAACACCATCAATTTCGCCATTTTTTATTTTTTTTGCCAGGGTTTCATCCAGGGCCTTTGCCTGTTCATTGATTTCCCGCAATGCCGCCTCCGGCCCTGATTCAGTACCGCTGCCTCCCAGCGTGTAAAGCCGTGCTTTTGCATCGGGGGAAATATTATCCATACTGGCGCTCGCCCCAATAAACTCAACAAAAGCAATTTCTATACCCGCAGAGTCCGCCTGTACAAAAATCTCCTTTAATAGGGCGTTTGGATTGTTACCTCCCTGAGCATATAAATTTCCGCCGCTGCTGCCGATTATTGCTATTTTACGTATGATTTGACTATCCTGCATTTGATTCATAGATTACTCCTTTTCGAATTGATTTTTCTGCCCGCACGGGGGCATGTCCACTTCACTGCCGTCATTATACTCCAAAACAGTATTATTAACCCAGCTTTCTTTACCCAATCGTACCTTTGGTAGAAGGTATGGTTTCCGCCGCACGGCTGTCAATTTCGCACGCTTGCCGCAAAGCCCGGGCTGCCGCTTTAAAAAGAGCTTCTATTTTGTGATGATCATTTCTGCCATACAGTATTTCCAGATGAAGGGTAAGGGCGGCGGTTGAAGTAAAACCCTGCCAAAAATCTTCTACTATATCGGTCTGGAAAGAAGCCGATTCAGATGCAATGCCCTGATTATTTGTTCTTTGAACCGGTGCAGAAATCAGCGGTATTCCGGAGAGCTGCGCATTGAACATCATAAAAGCCCGGCCGGAAACATCTGCCGAAACCCTGACCAGGGTTTCATCCATTGGGAACAGACACGAACCAACGCGTACTATACCGCGTTTGTCACCCAGAGCTTTGGCAAAACACTGGCCCAATACAATGCCGGTATCTTCAACCAGGTGATGCTGATCAATTTCCAGGTCTCCCCTTGCCATTACTTCCAAATCAAAAAGGCCGTGTTTGGCAAATGTATTGAGCATATGTTTCATAAACCCAATCGGATAATCAAGCTTTGCCTTGCCGGAACCATCCAGGTTTAATGTGATGGAAATATCAGTTTCCGACGTTTTACGTTCTATTGTTGCTGTACGCACATAATCTCCTTTTTTTCACGCAGAGACGCAGAGAACGCAAAGAATATCGGGGGAAAATAAAAACTTTGAGATTTTATCCATAAACTCTTAAATCTTCTCCGCGTCCTTTGCGTCTTGGCGTGAGGAATTTTGGAATAAACTGTCATGGAACTACCTTCCGTAAATCGTATTCTACTATATCGGTTGCACCGCTTTTTTTTAAGCGGGGAATTAAATCGGCGATTTCGCTCTTTTTAACGGCAATCTTTACAGCAAAACCTTTATCATCATAAAGCGGAGAAACAGTGGGACTGCGCATGGCCGGAAGGGACGCTACAATTTCTTCAAAGCCGTTTTTCGGCATATTCATTTCCAGCATAACCCTTTCCCTTCCGTCAAGTACTGACCTGAAAAGCATAACCAGTTCTTCTATGCGGCTGCGTTTTTCTTTGTTGGCCATAACCGCCTTGGAAGCGATAAAACGGGTTGATGATTCCAGCAAGGTATCCACAATCCGAAGACCGTTGTCCTTAAGAGTCTGCCCGGTTGATGTATTGTCAATGATCATGTCCGCATCATCCGGCGGGAACACTTCGGTTGCCCCGTAAGTACGGAGAATCCGGTATTGATAACCCTGTTTTAAAAGCCACTCTTCGGCAAGATTAACATACTCGGTAGCAACGACAATTTTTTTTTTCTGCAGCGTGTCTTTATCACAATTGGCATTCGTTGAGTATTTTGAAGGTACAGCGGCAACAATACGGACATTGTCAAAGCCAAGATCAAGCAGTTCTTCCACATCCGCTCCGCTTTCCTTTATCCAGTCTATACCTGTAAAACCCGCATCGTGGCTTCCCAGTTCCAATAGTTCACCCACATTTTGAGGTTTCATTATCTTTACATCCAGCCAATCTGCGGCCGAAAACGGCCTGTATGTTCTGTCAGCCATAGCAAGGGGAAATCCCGCATCTGCAAAGAGTTGCAGAACATTGTTAAAAATACGGCCCTTGGGAAGGAGAACCCGAAGCTTTTCCATACCTGGCATCATTCCTCAGTTTCTTCCGGTTCTACTTCTACACCTTCTTCCCGGGAAGCCATTATTTCTTCTTCCGCTATGGCTTCAAGTTTCCGTTGTTCCAGAATTTCCTGCATCTGTAAATCCAGATCCTGCGAGTCTTCGTCAAAAAGTTTCACTGCCCGATACCGTTTCATGCCGGTGCCGGCGGGAATTGGATGACCGATGATGATGTTTTCCTTAAGACCGCGCAAAGCATCGGTTGATCCGGCAATGGCCGCATTGGTAAGTACACGGGTTGTTTCCTGAAAGCTTGCAGCGGAAAGGAACGAATCAATATTAAGGGCCGCCTTGGTCATACCCTGGAACATCGGCCGGGCAATTGCCGGCTGGCCTCCTTCAGCAATAACCCGGTTGTTTTCTTCGTGGAATTTGTATTTATCCACCATCGCACCAAAGATAAAACGGGTATCCCCTACAGCTACAATTTCCACTTTCCGCATCATTTGGCGTATAATAACACCGATATGTTTATCGTTAATCGACACACCATTAAGCCGGTATACTTCCTTAATTTCGTCCATCAGATAACGTTGCAGCGCCGATTCTCCCTGGATATGGAGTACATCGTGGGGATCTATCGCCCCATTACAGAGCAGTTCGCCCGCTTCCACTGTGTCACCGTCACGAATGAGAAGCCGCTTTGTCATGGGGATCAGATGTTTGTATTCCCTGCCAAAAATATCCTGAATCATAACCACCCGTTTGCCCTTGGCAATACCTCTGAAAAACACCTTTCCTGCAACCTGGGCAAGTACAGCGGGATTTTTTGGCTTACGGGCTTCAAAGAGTTCGCTAACGCGCGGCAGACCAGAGGTAATATCCATGGCTTTGGCGCTTTCCTTCAGTATTTTGGCAATGGTACGTCCGGCATGTATTTTTTCACCTTCGTCAACCAAAATATAAGCTCCGCTTGGAAGGAAGTATGAAGCCACTTCGGTTTCAGTATCATCTACAATAACAATTCTGGGTTGTTTGCTTTCCAGCTGGAATTCGGTTATCCGCTTTTCTATATTTCCCTCTCTGCCCGTTTCTTCTTTCATGGTTGTTCCGGGAATAATGTCTTCGTAAATAACCTTTCCCCCTGCTTCGGCAATGATAGGATCAATAAAACTGTCAAATTCGGCTATGGTTTTTTCCGCCTCCACTATTTCGCCCTGCTTTGCAACAAATTTGGAACCATTACGAATTTCAATTTTCTGATCCTGACCAATTAAACAGAGAACGGAATTGCTTCCCTTGCTGTCCTGAAGAACCATGGCATAGGCAATTTCCGGCGACAAAATTTCTTTGCTGCCTCTCCTGATGATTGGCGCATTCCGGATAACCCGCTTGCCATCTTCAACAAGAAGTTCATCCTTTGCCTCCAGTTTATATTCCATCATAACCTTGTTTACAATGGCATGACCTTTACGGGTAAAAAGCCAGTATGCAGGTTTTGTAACTTCCAGTTTTCCTTCTTTGCTTTTGGATTTTACTTCCGGCATTTCAACATGTGCGCCTTCCACATCACGGATATAAACCGGGTATTTAAGGTGGATACGGTTTTCTTCGCTAATTTTGGTTGCAGCACCTCCGATATGAAAGGTACGCATGGTGAGCTGTGTTCCCGGCTGACCGATAGACTGGGCTGCTATGGTTCCCACCGCTTCTCCTATATCAACAGACCGGTTGGTCGCCAGGTTCCTGCCATAACATTTGCGGCAAACCCCATGTTTGGCTTCGCAGGTAAGAACCGTCCTGATCTGCACAGATTCTACACCTGCTGCATCAATCTGGATCGCAATATCTTCAGATATCTCTTCATTTACATCGATGATTAATTCACCGGTTATGGGATGTTTAACCCGTTCCAGTGTATAGCGTCCGACAATGCGTTCTTTTAGGGGTTCGGTTATGTCTTCACCTTTCTTGATTGCCGAATAGATAATTCCGTTGATCGTTCCGCAATCATCTTCATTGACTACCACATCCTGAGCTATGTCTACAAGACGGCGGGTAAGATAACCCGCTTCGGATGTTTTAAGGGCTGTATCGGCAAGAGCTTTTCGTGCACCATTGGTAGAAATAAAGAATTCAATAACCGAAAGACCTTCTTTAAAGTTTGACCTGATGGGGATTTCTATAATGGCCCCGTTGGGTTTTGCCATAAGGCCGCGCATTCCTGCAAGCTGACGTATCTGCTGGAGGCTTCCGCGTGCACCGGAGTTGGACATCATATGAATCGAATTAAAACCATCCCTGTCCGCTTCCAGAGTCTTCATTAAAATTGCAGCAAGTTCATTGTTGGTACGTCCCCAGACTTCAACAACATTATTGAAACGTTCTTCTTTGGAAATTAAACCTTTACGGTACTGCATTTGTATATCTTCAACTTCCTTGTTTGCCTTTTCAATCATCGCAGGCTTTTCCTTGGGAACCACAATATCATCAATGCCGATTGTTGCTCCAAAGATTGTAGCATACCGGTAACCGGTAGATTTAACTGCATCAAGTACTTGTACCGTAGTCCACGAACCATTCTTTCTGAAAATTTCTTCAATCAGCTCTCTGAGTTCCTTGTCTTTCATTTCGAAATTAATGAATGGGATTTCAGCGGGCATCTCCTCGTTGAATACCAGCCGTCCGGCGGTTGTTTCGATAAATCCGCCCGGTTTTAGTTCGGAAAGTTTTCCTGTTTTTTCCCAGATTTTTTTGTTTTTCGGCGGCTTAACGGTAATTTGCGCTTCCCATTCCAGGGTTTTTGATTCCACTGCCATCAATACTTCTTCGGTAGAAGAATAACGGCGTCCTGTGCCTTTGGCATTGGGCTTAATCCGGGTAAGGAAGTTTATCCCCAAAACCATATCCTGAGAGGGGAATACAATTGTTTTTCCGTTGGCGGGGTTTAAAAGATTTTTTGCACTGAGCATCAATGTCCAGCATTCCATCTGGGACGCCTGGGTCAAAGGCACGTGGACTGCCATCTGATCGCCATCAAAATCGGCATTAAATGCATGGCAAACAAGAGGATGTAGTTTAATTGCCTTTCCTTCCACCAGTACCGGTTCAAAAGCCTGAATCCCAAGACGGTGCAATGTAGGCGCACGATTAAGAAGCACAGGATGTTCCTTAACCACCTCGTCAAGGATCGCAAAAACTTCCGGTGTTTCCTGTTCCACAAGAAGTTTTGCTTTTTTAATATTGTAAACAACATCCTTGTCTACAAGTTTTTTCATAATAAAAGGTTTAAACAGTTCCAGAGCCATCTTGGTTGGAAGACCGCACTGCCACATCTTTAAATCCGGCCCTACGGTAATTACCGAACGGCCCGAATAGTCAACACGCTTACCCAACAGATTCTGCCTGAACCGGCCCTGTTTACCTTTAAGCATATCGCTGATTGATTTAAGAGGTCTGTTACTGGCACCTTTAACCACGCGTTTTTTCTTGGAATTGTCAAAGAGCGCATCCACCGCTTCCTGAAGCATACGCTTTTCGTTGCGGATAATGATGTCAGGAGCATTAAGCGTCTGGAGCCTTTTAAGACGGTTGTTACGGTTGATCACGCGGCGGTATAGGTCATTTAAATCACTTGTCGCAAAACGTCCGCCATCCAACTGTACCATTGGCCGCAGATCCGGTGGAATTACGGGGATTACATCCAGGATCATCCATTCGGGGTTATTGGAAGAACTGCGGAAATTTTCCACAATTTCGATCCGTTTAAGAAGCCGCTTGTTGCTTTTGGCGCCTTTTTCGATCATCTTGGCCCGTAAATCTACGGCAATTTCATCCAGGTTAACATTTTCCAGCAGGGTTCGAATTGCTTCGGCCCCCATACCGGCGGAAAAACTTCCCCCATAGCGTTCCTGGGCTTCAAAATATTCTTCTTCCGTTAATAGCTTGTTTTTCTTCAGATCCGTGTCGCCTGCATCAATAACTACGTACTTTTCATAGTACAATACCGATCGCAGGTCAGCCATGGTCATATCAAGGAGCAGTCCCATACGGCTGGGAACCGAACGATAGTACCAAATATGGGACACCGGGGCGGCCAGCTCAATGTGACCCATACGTTCCCGGCGTACTTTAAAGTGGGTTACTTCTACACCGCAGCGATCGCAAATAACGCCTTTATACCGGATTGATTTAAATTTACCGCAGTAACATTCCCATTCTTTTGTAGTGCCAAATATCCTCTCGCAAAAAAGTCCGTCCTTTTCGGGTCTGAGAGTACGGTAATTAATTGTCTCCGGTTTTTTAACTTCACCGTATGACCATGCACGGATCATTTCCGGCGAAGCCAATTTAATCATTATTGAATCAAAATCCTGTATGTCCCTCATTCAAATCCCCTTTAACTTTTTAGTTCAGCTACCAGTTCCATTAATCCCGTTGATTTCTCCAGCAGTGCTCTAAGATCGCCATCCGCCAGAGTTACAAGCCTGTCATTTTCAGAGGCAATACCATTCACTTCGTTAACCAGCGAAGTAACAGCCCGGCTGGATCCGGCCTGTTCTTCGGCTTTTTCCAATATTGAATGAACCCGAATCATGGTTTCCCTAACCGATTCTCCCGCTTCTGTTAATGACCGGGCCGCTTTTTCTGACAGCTCAGTAACATGGCTAATGGAAGAAACCGCTTCGGACATTGCATTAATGTTATTATCTGTCAGTTTCTGCATGTCGGTAATGCTAACCCCTACCTGCTCAGCCGCAGATTGCGTTTTTTCCGCCAGCTTCCTGACCTCGCCTGCAACCACAGCAAAACCTTTGCCCGATTCACCGGCATGGGCAGCTTCAATGGAAGCATTCATGGCAAGCAGATTGATTTGGGCGGCAATGTCGGTGATCACATCCATTATGTTTCCAACAATCTTTGACTGTTCATCAAGTTTGCCTACATTCTGCTGGAGGTTTCCCGTAAGAGTATAAAGCCCTTCCATAGCCTTGCCTGACTGGATGGCCATTTCCATTCCCGCTTCTACTTTCTGATTGGATTCCGCAGATTTGGTTGCCGCTTCTCCTGCACTGCCGGAAATCTGTTCCACTCCGCTGCTAAGCTGCTGCATTGAATCGAGTATACGAAGTATCTTTTCGACCTGGGTATCGCTGCCGCTCTTGACGCCGGTAACACTGCTGGAAATACTGCTTACTGCGTGTTCCACTTCCTTCGAAGCGGTTTCTACCCGGGCTGCCACACGCATTACCTTGTCGGCAGTTTCCCTGGCTTCCGAAGCGCGGATATTCGCTTCATCTTCCTTGGCCTTAACAGTTTCAAAACCCTTGCCAAGATTTTCCGCCATCCGTAGAAATGCCTGCTGTAAAACAGCGATCTCGTCCCGGCCCTGAATTTGGATTTCTGTTTTTAAATTTCCCTGAGCCATCTGTTCCGCTGCCGCTACCGTTAGTTTAAGAGGTGCATTAATCGAATGCATGGTCATAATACACATAGGGCCCAGGATAAGAACGAGTATTACCGTTGCAGCGCCTATAATTAAATAGAGCCGCCTTTGCAGGGCCTCTTCCATATTGGCAGTAAGTTCAGCTTTATGGGTGTCAATATTATCTATATAAATACCTGTAGAAAGCCAAATATCCGTACCGGGTATGTATTCTACATAAGCCATTTTGGGAGCAATATCCATACTCGGCGGTTTGGGAAATACAAAGTAAACAAAACCGCCCCCTTTCTGTGCATTTTCGTATAGCTCCCTTACATAAAATACTCCGTTACTGTCAGCAGTTTCTCCAAGGTCTTCCCCTTCGCGCTGGGGCAGGGTCGGGTGCATAAAAATAACTGTACCAATATAGGTAAAGTAGTAGCCGGATTGATCTTCTTCAAAACGGTAATCCTGAATAAAGCTTTTAATGATGTCATGCTGTTCTTCGCGTTCCGTTATCCCGTTCAGCGCTGCCGCCAGGGCGATTGCCATGGATTGGGTGCCAAGTTTAATCTTTTCCTGCTGGCCTTCGATCATCGCCTGCTCGGTTTCCGTTATCCCCTTGTCTTTTGCTTCTTCGGCTGTAAACAGCATAATCACCGTAAGTGCCGCTGCCGAAAGAATCAGAATAAGAATTATTGCTACCAATCTTACGCCTATTGGTATATTTCTTAACATAACATTCCTCATTCCTAGAAGTTACTTCCCGACTTGGTGATTAATTCCTCGTCTCTTTCGGTTAATGGAATTTGTTTTCCTTTGGCATCGTAAATGGTCATATCCAGAGCCAGTCCGCGCAGTTCCTGAACCAGTACATTGAATGATTCGGGAATCCCCGCAGTTGTGGAAGGTTCGCCCTTAACGATCGCTTCGTAAATTTTGGATCGTCCTGTCATGTCATCCGATTTTATCGTCAACAGCTCCTGCAGTGTATTGGCTGCGCCGTAAGCTTCCAATGCCCAAACTTCCATTTCTCCCAGTCTTTGACCGCCAAACTGGGCTTTTCCTCCCAATGGCTGCTGAGTTACAAGCGAATAAGGTCCGGTCGAGCGTGCATGCATTTTATCATCAACAAGATGATGCAATTTAAGAAAGTAAATAATACCGCAGAAAATCGGATTCACAAATGGCTCCCCTGTCCTGCCGTCCCGAAGTATGGTCTTGCTGGTTACAGGAAGATTTGCTTCTTTAAGTTTTCCTTCGATATCTTCAGCTGACGGAGACTGGAAAACAGGCGTGGAATACCATTCATCCAGAGTACTGGCCGCCCAGCCCAGTTCGGTCTCCAAAAGCTGACCGATGTTCATACGGGAAGGAACGCCAAGCGGCGTTAAACAAATATCCAGCGGGGTGCCGTCTTCCATATAGGGCATATCTTCTTCCGGCAATATCCTGGCCACGACACCCTTGTTGCCGTGACGGCCCGCCATTTTATCTCCTTCACGGAGTTTCCGCTTGGTTGCAATAAGTACCTTTACAACTTCATCAACGCCGGGATTAAGATCATCACCTTCGGAACGTTTAAGCCGCTGTATATCTATGATTGTCCCTTCGATACCATGTTGTACGCGGAGCGAAGAATCCCGCACTTCTTTGGCTTTTTCACCGAAAATGGAATTGAGCAGTTTAAATTCGGGTGTGGTTTCTGTTTCGCTTTTGGGAGTTACTTTACCAACCAGAATATCTCCCGGCCAGACCTTGGCGCCCACACATATTATTCCTTCGGCATCAAGGTTATCCAGACTTTTTTCCGACATATTGGGAATATCCCTGGTTATCTTTTCCGGTCCCAGTTTTGTTTCCCTGACTTCTGTAATAAATTCCTTGATGTGAATGGAAGTAAACATATCCTCTTTAACTACCCGTTCGGAAATAAGGATCGAGTCTTCGTAGTTGTACCCGTTCCAGGGCATAAAACCTACAAGTATATTTCTGCCCAGTGCCAGCTCTCCGTCCTTGGTGGCAGGTCCGTCGGCAATAACCTGCCCTGCTATGATCTTGTCGCCCACCTGAACAATGGGCCGTTGATTGTAGCAGGTATCCTGATTTGTTCTTTGGTATTTTGCCAGCTTGTACAGGTCAAGACCATCCGCCGTTGTTTGAGGGCCTGCGCCTGCTCTGCTGTCCGGTTTTATGGTAACCTCACTGGAACTTACCCGGATAACCGTTCCGTTCCGGCGGGCTTTAACCAGCACACCGGAATCGTAGGCGCATTTTCCTTCCATACCGGTTCCAACGCGGGGCGCTTCGGGAAAGACAAGAGGTACAGCCTGCCGTTGCATATTACTCCCCATTAAAGCCCTGTTGGCGTCGTCGTGTTCCAGGAAAGGAATAAGCGATGCCGACACGGAAATAATTTGCTTAGGAGATACATCCATATATTGAATGTCTTCCGGAGAACGATTGGTATAATCTCCTTCACGGCGGCATGACACCTGATCTTCAGAAAAAGTTCCGTTTTCATTTAACCTTGCCGAAGCCTGGGCAATGTAGCACCGATCCTCGTCCATTGCAGAAAGATATTCAATGTCTGAAGTAGCTTTACCCTTTACAACCCTCCGGTATGGTGTTTCCAGGAATCCGTATTCATTAACCCTTGTGTAATTGGCAAGTGAAACAATAAGGCCGATATTCGGACCTTCCGGTGTTTCGATAGGACACATTCTGCCGTAGTGAGTATAGTGAACATCACGTACTTCAAAGCCTGCACGATCCCTGGATAATCCTCCGGGACCCAGCGCATTAAGCCTCCGTTTATGAGTCAGTTCCGCAAGAGGATTAACCTGATCCATAAATTGGGAAAGCTGGCTGGAACCAAAAAATTCCTTAATGGCAGCCACAAGAGGTTTAATGGAAATCAAATCCTGCGGCTTGATCGTGTCGGTTTCTTTAAGGCTCATTCTTTCTTTTGCGATCCGTTCCATGCGGCTGAAGGCTACCTTCATTGCATTGGCCATAAGTTCGCCGACAGAACGGACACGGCGGTTTCCAAGATGATCGATGTCGTCAGTTTTTTCATCACCAACAAAAACCTTAATGAGGAATTTCATGGTAGCAATTACATCCTGCCTGGTCAGTGTATGTTCCGATAAAGGTTCCTTATAGTTGAATTTCTTGTTCAGTTTATACCGGCCTACTCTTCCCAAATCGTAACGGCGGCTGGTAAAGAACATACCCAGCAGATCTTTTTCCGCCGCTTCTACGGTTATTGACTCGCCCGGCATGAGTACCCTGTATACATCCGATAAAGCTTCTTCCCTGGTAGGTTCATCCCGGAAAGAATCTTCCTTAACAAATTTTATTTCTTCCCGTTCAAAACAATTCAGCAGTATTGGAGAATTAAGGGAAAGGTTCGGAGACTTTTCATCTTTGGGATCCACAGGATCAACAAACTTGATCACTTCTATGGACTTAATCCCATTCGCCAAAAGTTCGTCCACATTGTGCGGGTGAAGTTTTTCTCCTGTTTGATACAGTTTCTTTTTTCCTTCTCCATCGGCAGTGGCTTCGATTTCCGATTTTGACCAAACCGGAGCAGCCAGAACCCTGCCGGTAATATTTTCACGGGTATCCTTGTCATCTTTTATTTTAAAAGCCTCGACTGAATAAAAAGCCCGGATTATCTCTTCTCTGGAACTAAAGCCCAACGCGCGCAGGAAGATACTCCCCAGAATTCGTTTTTTTCTGTCAATCTTGGCATAGATAAGTTCACGTTTTTGATCAATTTCAAATTCCAGCCAGGAACCGCGATAGGGAATGATCCTTGAAGAATACATTCCTTTTTCATGACTGAAAATTACACCGGGAGAACGATGAATCTGTGAAACAACAACACGTTCTGCCCCATTTATAATAAAGGTACCCCGCTCACTCATGATAGGTATATCGCCCATATAGATGTCTTTTTGCCGAATTTCTCCGGTCTGCTGGAAGATTAAGTTAATCCTGGCCTTTAGAGGCAACGCATACGTAAGACCTTTTTGTTTACAGTCCAATTCGGTAAATTTGATATGATCTTCATCCAGGGTATAGTACTCGTATTCAAGTACCATATCCCCTCCATTGGGGCTTTCTATGGGAAAGGTTGATCTAAAAACTTCCTCCAATCCCTGAGCATCGGGGGCATTGCCGGCCCTGAGCTTTCCGCGCTGAAGAAAACGTTCATAGGAACAAAGCTGAATATCTATCAAATCCGGCAATTCCATTACATCGCGTATTTCTTTACCTACATACGATCTTTTTTCGTCTTTTTTCATCTTTACCATTCCAGCCCCCTGGTTTGCTGCAATTATCGTTTAACGTATGAAACCAATTGGTTTACAGCAGTTCCAAAATTTATTACCCGCAGATATCCCCCTTGCAGGGAAAAATCTGCGGGTATTTGAGTAAAAAACAGACTTTTCTTTTCTTCAACTCTGAAAAAAATTCCTTTCTTACTGAATTTCCACCGTACCGCCGGCAGCGCTGACCTGTTCTTTAATTTTAGCGGCTTCTTCTTTGGAAACACCTTCCTTAAGCGGCTTGGGTGCGCCTTCAACAAGGTCTTTTGCTTCTTTAAGGCCAAGACCCGTTACCGCCCGGACTTCTTTAATTACCGGGATTTTTTTGGCTTCATCGTAGGCTTTAAGGATTACGTTGAATTCTGTCTTTTCTTCTGCCGCTTCTCCGCCGCCTGCTGCGCCGGGCGCTGCAACCGCCGCCACTGCCACCGGGGCTGCTGCGGATACACCGAATTTTTCTTCCATAGCTTTGACCAGTTCGGAAACTTCCAAAACCGTCATGGAAGCAATTGCTTCCAGAATTTCTTCTTTTGTGGCTGCCATATTATCTTCTCCTTAAGTATAGTACACCCTTCATACAAAGGATGTTTTTTACAAACCTGACAGATAGCAACCTTCATAATGAAGTCTGACAGGTTTTTGTTTACTAATTCGCTTAAACGCTATGCGTTTAAGCGCCGTAAAATGCGCAGCATTTTACACACCTTCGGCCTTTTTATCTGCGATAGCCTTAACCGTCCTTACCAGACGCGAAGGAATGTCATTAAGCGCTGCTGCAAGATTCCGTGCAGGACCGTTCATCACAGACATAAGCATAGAAATAAGTTCCAGTCTGCCGGGCAGTTTGGAAAATGCTTCCATCTGTTTGTTTGAATAAACCGTGTTTCCCACAAGGCCGCCTTTAACCTTCAGGGCAGGCGCTTCTTTAATAAAATCCATCAGTATCTTTGCTACTTCGTTGGAATCTTTGGAAGCAACAGCAATTGCTGTCGGGCCAATGAGGTAGTCTGATACATCGGGCATTTTAAGTTCTTCAAAAGCAAGCCGGGCAAAATTATTTTTTACGACCTTAAAAGAAGCTTCCTTTCCCCGAAGCAATTTCCGGAGGTTGGAAATTTGTTCAACGGTAAGCCCGCGGTAATCGGCAAAGATAAAATCGGGCTCTGTTCCTTCAGCTGTACTAAATACTTCTTTTAGTTCACCTATGGCTTTTGTTTTGCTTTCCTGTATTTTACTGGCCACTATTGCCATGCTATTCCTCCTTGTAGGCGACCCACACACCGGGTCCCATAGTGGAAGCTACGGAAATGGTCTGAACAAACTCGCCCTTGGCATCTGCAGGTTTTTTCCGTTTAACTTCGGTAATTACAGCCCGTACATTTTCGGCTACCTTGTCGCTTTCCATGGAAACTTTTCCAACTGCAAGGTGAACTACGCCGGTTTTGTCGGCCCGGAATTCAACACGGCCCCGCTTGAGTTCCGCCAAAGCTCCCTTTAGATCAAAGGTAACTGTCCCGGTTTTTGGATTAGGCATAAGTCCTTTGCGCCCCAAAACCATACCAAGCTTCCCAACATCTTTCATCATATCTGGTGTAGCCACTGCAACATCAAAATCCAGCCAGCCGCCCTTGATCTTTTCGATCAAATCATCGGCTCCTACAAAAGCCGCCCCTGCATCCTGGGCTTCCTTTTCCTTTTCAGGCTTGCAGAATACCAGTACCCGCTTTTCACCCTTGAACTGATTGGGAAGCACTACCGTGTCCCTGACAGATTGGCTTTTTTTAAGATTGAGTTTAACGGAAAGATCTACCGTTTCGTCAAACTTGGCAAATGCCATTGACTTAACCGTATCCAGTGCGGTTTTAAGATCGTAGGATACCGCCGAATCGAATTTTTTAACGCTTTCCCTGTACTTTTTGCCCCGTTTCATTTATCTACCTCCACTCCCATGGACCGGGCAGTACCGGCAATAATTTTCATTGCGCCTTCAATGTCGTTGGCTGAAAGATCAGGCATCTTTAACTTTGCAATCTCTTCAAGTTTAGCTTTGGGAATCTTACCCACCTTGATCTTGTGAGATTCGGGAGAACCCTTTTCCAGGCTGATTGCTTTTTTAATAAGCACTGCTGCCGGAGGGGTTTTCAGAATGAACGTAAAGGACTTGTCGGCATAAACTGTTATAACTACAGGTATTATCAGTCCCGGTTCCATTGACTTCGTCCTGTCGTTAAATTGCTGGACGAACTGGGGGGCGCTGACGCCATGGGGCCCCAATGCCGGTCCTACAGGGGGGGCCGGTGTGGCTTTCCCCGCAGGGCATTGAAGCTTGATATAGGCGGCAACTTTTTTCTTTGCCATCGCATTCTCCTTATGTGGTTGCGCAATGTGCAAAGCACATTGCGTTGGAGTTTTGCTTGCAAAACTCCAGCCAGATTGTTTCTCAAATTTGTGAAAAATCCAGCCGGATTACGGCTGATTTTTCCTTTGCGAAACTCCAGCAATAACGGCAGCCTAATTTTGGCTGCCTCCCACGTTTTACTGCTGATTTGCGTCAAGTAAATCAGCAGTTAACTACACTTTCTCCACCTGTAAAAGATCAACTTCGACCGGAGTACTCCGGCCAAATATCTGCACCATTACTTTAAGCTTATTCTTTTCCTGGTTCACTTCTTCTATAGTACCGGTAAACGATTCAAATGGACCATCAACAATCTTGACCTGCTCACCTGAATTAAAGACATGGCGGGTTCTTATGGGCTTTTCTCCCTTAATTTCCCCGGATTTCTGCAGAATACTTCTGGCTTCATCACCTGAAAGGGGTTGAGGCCGTCTGTCTGCCGGGGTCCCCACAAATCCCGTAACTCCCTGAATTTTCTTTATTTTAGAACAGGTTTCTTTCCAGGTGATGTCCTCTGGCAAATCCATTTCAACAAGAACATAACCAGGAAAAAATTTCTTTTTCTGAGTTCGCTTTTTACCGTCCTTTACCTCAACCACCTCTTCCTGTGGAACCTTGATATCCTTTACGATCTCCTTGTCCAGATCCCTTTTGTCAATCATGAGGTGAATTATCTTTTTTATTTTATTCTCATACCCAGAATAAGTATGAAGAACATACCATCCCGCTGCCATTCCTAATCCTTACCTGACCACTTAAATAAAGCGGTCAGGCTCCTATTTAAATATAGTCTGCACCCCCAGGAGCAGAATAACATCAACCAAACCCAAAACCGCCGCGATAATAACCGTAGAAACAAGTACAACCCCTACGGAACTTATAACAGCATCCTTTCCGGGCCATACGACTTTACGTAATTCAGCATAACACTCTTTAAAAAACTGGATTATTTTTCCCATTATCCTTGTTTCTCCTTCCTCCCAAGGTCGGCGGCTGAAAGGCTTCGAAGCCTACTAAACCCCATATAATAAAACTTCCGGCTTTTTATGCCTTCACTTTTAGTGGTACTCTTACCGCCTATCAGGCGCAGTAGGCTTCGAACCCACGACCTGCGGTTTTGGAGACCGCCGCTCTACCAACTGAGCTATACGCCTTGTTAACCTAACCACTTTGTAAAGTGGTTAGGTTAACATTGGAGTTTTTACTTTGTAAAAACTCCACACATTAATTTCGTTTCGCAAAGCGAAACTCCATACATTATTTCCCTTTACTTTGTAAAAACTCCATACATCTACTTCGTTTTACTATGCGAAACTCCATACATCGTCCTCATTTCATATATTTACTTAATTTTTGTCTCCTTGTGGAGGGTATGTTTCCTGTCAAAGGGGCAATATTTGTTAAATTCCAGCTTTTCCTGGATATTGCGCCTGTTTTTCTTGGTTGTATAGTTTCTCCGTTTACATTCACTGCACTGCAGCGCAATAAGCTCTACAGCTGTCTTTTTACTGGCCATATCTACTCCTTTCCAGGCTATTTGCCATATAATCCATGGAACAATGTTTGGAGTTTTGCTTGCAAAACCCTTTTGGGGAACTGCGTGGAGTTTGACCTGTTCACTTGTTTTTCAAGTGAACAGGTCAAACTCCCTAATTAAAAATCCCAAAGGGATTTTTAATTAGCCCTCGATCAGAATCGAACTGATGACCTTATCCTTACCATGGATATGCTCTGCCAACTGAGCTACAAGGGCAAAATACGGCATGTTCCCTATTGTTTTGTGAAATTATCAAAAATTCAAGATTGTGTCAAGAGAGGCAAAAATATATTGTAGAAAAACAATACAATCTGTGCTATTGTAATGGCAAGGAGTCAGCATGTCTATACATATCGCAGCTAAATCAGGTGAAATAGCCGAGGCAATTTTGCTTCCCGGAGACCCTCTCAGGGCAAAATTTATCGCCGAAAACTACCTGGAAAATGCAAAAGAGTACACCAGTGTACGTAATATTCTGGGTTTTACAGGCAATTATAAAGGAAAACCGGTCTCTGTTCAGGGAACCGGCATGGGAATTCCATCAATTTCTATCTATATACATGAACTTTTTCGTGATTATGGGGTAAAACGTGCCATCCGTATCGGTACAGCCGGAGCTATTCAGGCAAGCCTTAAAGTACGGGATATGGTTCTTGCCATGTCTGCATCTTCCGATTCTGCTGTCAATACCCGCCGGTTTGGGGGGCATTGCTACGCCCCAACAGCCACCTGGAACCTTCTTAAAACAGCCTGGGACGTTGCAAAAACCAAAGGTATGGATGTAACAGTCGGGAATATCGTCAGCGAAGACCTTTTTTATACCGACGATCCGGAAGAATGGAAAATCTGGGCCAAATACGGCTCCCTGGCTCTGGAAATGGAAACCGCCGAACTGTATACCGTTGCAGCAAAATTCGGCCGGGAAGCCCTGGCAATTCTAACCATATCAGACCATCTGGTAACCGGAGAGATAACCACTGCGGAGGAACGCCAGACCGCCTTTACCAGGATGATGGAAATTGCCCTGGAAACGGCAATTTCGTAGGCAGACAGGCGCACTCTTTTACATTCTCGCAACTTATTTCACAAACCACCGCTTTGTGTTATTGGCAATCCTTACCAGTACCAGCATTACCGGAACTTCTACCAGAACGCCGACAATAGTGGCAAGTGCAACAGGGCTTTGTGTTCCGAACAGGGCTATCGCAACGGCAACGGCTAACTCAAAGAAATTGGAAGCCCCTATCATTCCGGCAGGGGCGGCTATGTCATGGGGCAGTTTTAATATTCTGCTTGCAAAATACGCAATAAAGAAAATTAGGAATGTTTGTAGTGTCAACGGTACAGCAATCAACACAATATGCAAGGGGTTTTCAAGTATCACATAACCCTGAAAAGAGAAAATAATAATGAGCGTTACTAGTAATCCGGCAATGGTAACATTGTTCCATTTCGGGATAAAGGTATTGGTAAAATAATCTTCGCCTTTGTTTTTGATAATAATGTTTCGGGTAATAGCGCCGCCGGAAAGAGGGATAACAACAAACAACACAACCGACAATATAAGCGTAGACCAGGGGATTGTAATACCGCCGATACCGAGCAGAAACATCACTATCGGGGTAAATGCCACAAGGATAATCAAATCGTTAGTTGCAACCTGAACAACCGTATATGCGGGGTTTCCCCTTGTTAAATGGCTCCACACAAAGACCATCGCGGTACAGGGGGCGGCTCCGAGCAATACCGCTCCGGCTAGATAATCTCTTGCCAGTTCGGCAGGTATAAGGTTTTTGAAAACCGTGTAGAAAAAAAGGCTTGCAATGGCGAACATGGTAAACGGCTTGATAAGCCAGTTGCAAATCCACGTTACGAAAAGCCCTTTGGGGGTTTTACCAACATTTTTAACGCTCTGAAAGTCTACCTTCAACATCATGGGATAAATCATCAGCCATATCAAAACAGCAATCGGCAGGGAAACATTGTAGTATTCAAACCTTCCAAGGAATTCGGGAATAAAGGAAAGGTATCTCCCAATGAGTACCCCGATTACCATACATAGAATAACCCATACAGTCAGGTATTTTTCAAAAAAACCTATACCGCTTTCTTTCTTTTCCATAAATTCTTTCTCCTCTAACAACATTCGGCGGAACCGCAATCGCACGATGGCTCTTTGCCGGTCAGCCAGCCGAAAATAATAGCGGCGGCGCAGCCTACATTGGCTGCTACTTTAACAGCGGACACCGGGCAATTTTTGGCGCAAGCCCCGCACTCCATACAACTGTTTTTATCGGTTATTACCGCTTTGCTGTTTTCAATGGCGAATACATTATGCGGGCACACTTCCGTACATCTTCCGCACCCGATACATTTATCCGATAACAAACGCAATGTTTGGACATTTTTCAAATACCTGTGTTTCATAAAAACCCCTATCATATAAAAGTTTTAATCAATACCAAGACAACACCCGCAGCAGTAAAAAGAATAATTGCGGGAACCGCTATTTTCATTTCTTTTATTACGCCGGAAAAAGACGTATAGGTAGTTGCCCCGGTAAAATTCATTGCCAAAAAAGCAGAAAGGGCGGGAAGCACAAGCATATAGCCAATGCCCAAAAGCAGGAAAGGCGGCGTAAACCAGCCGAAAGTATAAGCGGCAAAAGCCGTAGAAATTGCGCCTAACAGCCATCCTTTGAATGAGAATGCTCTTCCCGGAATAAAGGGAAGCAAGACCGGAGTAAGAACCGTTCCCGCAAGAACAGCGGCGGAATAAGCAATAAAATCCATTAACCCAAATGGACGGCGTGCAAACAGGTTTAAGAGAAACAGAACACCGAAAACAACCATTGAAGTTTTAACCGCTTCTGCCAGTTCCATAGGCGTTAATATAAGCCTGTCCCAAAAAGTAAATTTCACCGTCCGCATTTCTTTTGTTGCCTTGTAATCCGCTGCAATAAACTCTTTAATATCGTTTGCCCGAACCGGGCCGAACACAACGGTAAACCCTGTTCGTTTTACTGTTTCATGGGCGCTTACACCTGTTGCTCCAAGCTGCGGAATAATTACCTGCCGGTGTTCAACTATATCTGTTAGTCCGGTTACATCAATCCGGCTTACCAGTTCATCAGTGCCGAATGTTCCCTTTCCGGCGGCGCACCAGACATTGATCCCTTTTGTATCGAGTATAAGAAGCCAGCAGTCAAGCGCTGTAAGATTTTTTCGCAGAATGTCAAACGACAATTTGTAATTTGCACTTACAAGAACAGGGGAAGCGGTATCCGGTTTACCGACAGCGTAAAGTCCGGGTTTTACCGTGTAACTATCTCTGCCGATACCCCACCTGACTTTCCATGTTCCCAGAATATCTTTTACCGAAAGTGATGTCGAAATAACAGGAACACTTACCGAACCTGCCGCCGAGGCCGAAGGCCGAGGTTCCCCTCCGGTACAGCAGCAACCGCTATTGCAGCAACAATCACTCATTACAGCAGCCCTCATTTTGATTTGTGGTATTCGTTATTGATTCGATAGTATCCACATACTGCAAATTCACCAGGTAACATCGGTGAGTTCTGACAAAACACCCGTATTTTTCAAGATTATCGCAAGCTTTGGAAAAAAGTTCCGTACATTCGACTACCTTGCCGCTTCTTAAATGATACAGTACATTCCTGCCGAGTACCTCGGCAAAAACCAAATTGGAGATAACTATTTTATGAATGCCCTCTTTACTCTTTACAATAACAGCATCCTCAGCTTCCTGTTTCATCTGATCCAGTATTTCGTCAAAAGCGATGAATAGTTTTTCTTTTGTGATTGGCTTGAGGATATAGTTATCAGCTTTTACCGAATAGCTTTTTAAAACAAACTCATGCGATGAGGTAAAGAATACAATCCGCGCGGCTTTGTCAAAATCACGAATTTCCTTTGCAGCATCAATGCCCATAAAGCCCGGCATAATAATATCCAGGCAATAAATATCAAACCGAATTCCTTTTTCCAGAGCCGCAATCAGTTCAACACCATTCGGAAAGGCGGTATATTCGCAGTTTAAATTTTTTGATATTCTATAGGCATCTATGAGCTGTACCATATTGGACAGCTCGTCAATAGTGTCATCACAGACCGCAATTTGCAGCATAAACTAACCTCTTTTTTTACCGCATTAAGCAGAAATGCCGACTCCTGCCCATAATATACCGATTTTCAGGGGTTTTGGAAGCCGTTTATCCTCCCAAATTCATGTTTCATGTCGAATTTTTAATGTTTCATGCAAAAGATGTTTTTTTTGGAAAAATATGCGATATATTGCAGCCGATGTAAAAGGAGATTGGTATGCAGTTATCCCTAATTGTTATCGGCATAATCACCGGGGCAATCTTTTTTTGGGCAATGTCAACCCAGCGCAGGCTTGTCGTGTTGGAAGAAAACATAAACAGTGCCATGAGCCAGATTGGCGTACAGCTTTCCTGCCGCTTTAATGCACTGACAGCGCTTTTGCACATAACCAAAGAATATGCCGGGCAAGAGAGCAAAATGCTGATAGAAGCCATTGAATCCGCAAGAAGAGATATTACTGCGAAATCAACTCCCGATGATGTACTTAGTCAAGAGTGTATTATCGGTGAAGTTCTTGGCAGAATTTTCAAGGTAAGCGAACAGTATCCTGAACTGGAAGCGAATGATAACTATGTAAAAACCATGGATGCCGTGGAAACCTATGAACATATGCTGCGTACCAGCCGCCTGATTTACAACAACAGCGTAAATAAGCTGAACCGGGAGATACGCATGCTCCCTGTTTCCATAATTGCAGGTATGCTGGGATTTTCGGCAAAAAAATATGCAGAGACGCAATCGGCAAAATTGGAAAACGGCATCGCTCATTAAGGGAGGATAACGATATTGAGCAAACAAAAAAACAAAGCGGTGATCATATTGGTAGATGATAATAAAATCAACCTGACTATTGGCGAAACTGTTCTGGCTGAACAATATATTGTCGTAACCGCTTCCTCAGCAGAAGAAATGTTCCGCATTTTGGATAACATCATTCCCGCCATGATCCTGTTGGATATTGAAATGCCGGAAATGGACGGATATGAGGCAGTAAAAAATCTCAAATCAAAACCGCAGACCAAAGATATTCCGGTAATTTTCCTCACTGGACGCACCGAACCTTCTGATAAAGAAAAAGGCATGCACCTTGGAGCTGTCGATTATATTAAAAAACCCTATCAACCGGATTTTCTTTTTAAGCGAGTTGAGTACGGCCTGAAGCGATACAGGGCAACGCCGAAGGTACGCTCATTTCTTTATCATTCGGTTTCTTCAAGTTAAGGGGACCATGGCAGAAAATGAACCATTCATCCCGCTGCTAAAACAATAAATCGGTGAACAATGATGAATATTAGGAGAACGAGAATGATAAACAAAAGAAACGTACCTCTGGTACACCTGTTCGGCATCATTGCCATAATGATGATAATTGGAATCACAATGGCCGCTTGTAAAAAACAGCCAGCCGGCACTCCGGGAAATACGAACACAGATTCAGGCGTTTTCCTGGCGTACGTACCTGTAGAAGCCGCAATCTTTGTGGATATACAGGATGTTGCGACCGATATGCCCCCCCATACCGTTAAGTCCCCTGCCGGCCATGACATAACGATGGTTCCTGCCGAGGCATTATTCGAAGCGATCGGATACAGTACAGCCTGGCTACCCAAGGAACAGCGCCTGGAGATATATGAATCGTCCGGCGAGAATTTGGCGTTTGTCTTTCTTATTGGACACCCGGTCGCATGGTTTCAAATATATGCTGCGGAGATTGACGAACGTCTTAACGGCGAGGAACCGCTGTTATCTCCCGCGGCTTTGATCAATGGAAAAGTATTTATACCGCTGCATTTTATTACTGACAGGATCGGCTATTGGTGGGATTCCAGTGTTGACTCAAATAACATTTACCTGTTTTCTCCCGCTTACAGGGAAATGCGTATGGGTGAAGGTAAAGGCGTATCTCAGCCTTTGGATGAGATTGAAATGAACTGGCTTTTAAACACTCGGACGGAAAACTGGCATTCCATGGGTAATGGGGAGAAGGAAACGATTATTTTTTTCATAGTACGCTGGTGGGATGTTGTTGACGGCTACATAACACCGGATTTTGACGAAATGTTAATGTTTGCGGATTTGGATCATCAAATGAAAATTAATTTAAAAAACGGCGTAGATGAAGGAATTTTCCAAACAGCGTGTAAAATTTATAACATTGATATTTCAAAATATTTTAGAAGTTAAAGGATGACTATGAAGAATAAAAAAGTATCATTTGCAGTAATTATCACGATCTATTCTATGGTAATTATTTTATGTATCACTATTGCAATATCCGCAGTTTTTTTCTATAACCTGCGGAACCTGTCGCACCGTCAGGTTATTTCAAATACCAGATTAACCATGAGTCATTTGAAAAGCGAAGTGATAGGAATGTTACAAGGTTATAATGACCTTTTAACTCATACTGCCGTAGGGGTCGTGTCCTTGCTGGAACAAAACCGGGATTTGCCACGTGAGTCTATGCGAAGATTTTTTTCCGAGATAAAAGAAACCGCTCCGGAAGTAGAATGGCTTTATTATTCCAGCAACAGTAAATGGGATGAGCCCGGCGGTTATTTTGAACTGAATGTAGAGTGGATTCCCGATGCTGATTATGATCAGAGAGAGCGTCCCTGGTTTATAGAAGCGAAAAAAGCCGGAGGGCAGATTGCCTTTCTGGAACCCTATATAGATATCGCAAAAGGAAATCTCTCCATTGCAATTTCGTTGCAGATATTCGATTCAGAGGGCAGAGATATAGGTGTTGTATGCGCAGAGATCGTGGTAGCTTTCCTTAATACCCTTCTGCATGGAGACAGAAACGAAGCTATTTGGCTTATCGACAAAAACGGACATTTTGTTACTCACCCCGATTTGGAAGTTGTATTGAACAAGAAAAACTTTTTTGCCGAAACAGGCCTGACAGAATTCCAAAACGAAGTATTGTCTTCTGCGGATAATTTTTTTGCGGAAAACAAGGATACTTTTATCGACTCAGCCCCAATTCCCCAGGCGGGATGGTATTTGGTATCTACCATTTCACGCAGCGAAGCGTATGCCGAGACAAACCGTGTTTTGCTTTTGGTCGTTTTTATGCTGGCAGGGCTTATTGTAGGTTCTGCGGTAATTCTGACTCTTATTGTCCGACGCATGGTAAAACCCCTAAAAAATGTAGCAGGTACTCTTCAGGAAATTTCCCAGGATTGGAATCTTTCAAAGCGGGTGGAAATTAAAAAGACAGGCGGTATCGCCGAAATTTACGAAATAAGTTCCGTTTTTAACATGACTTTTGATAAAATCAAAAGCCTTGTCGCTGTCATTAAAAAACAGGCAACAAACCTCCATAACATCGGCAGCGACCTTGCCAGCGATATGACCGAAACCGCCGCAACGGTTAACGAAATCACTTCTACTATTCAGAGTATTAAAAACCGTGTTTTAAACCAGAGCGCAAGCGTAACCGAAACACATGCCACTATGGAACAGGTTGTCGTTAACATTGACAAGCTGGACGGATTGGTAGACAAACAAAGTTCAAGCACTTCACGCGCTTCGTCCGCCGTAGAGGAAATGGCAGCCAATATTGATTCGGTCAGCGCGACACTTGCAAATAATGCCGCAAATGTGCAAACTCTAAGTGAAGCCTCAGAGGTAGGCAAGACCGGGTTACAGGAAGTGGCAGAGGACATACAGGAAATTTCGCGGGAGTCCGAAGGCCTAATGGAAATAAACTCTGTTATGGAAAACATAGCCAGCCAGACCAATCTGCTTTCGATGAATGCTGCAATAGAAGCGGCACATGCAGGAGAAGCGGGAAAAGGGTTTGCGGTAGTCGCCGATGAAATCCGCAAACTTGCCGAAAGTTCCGGAGAGCAGTCAAAAACCATTGCTACGGTACTTAAAAAAATAAAAGGTTCCATCGACAATATCATGAAATCCACGGAAAACGTACTAACCAGGTTTGAAGCTATCGACTTAAGCATTAAGGTAGTGTCGGATCAGGAAGAACAAATACGCAATGCTATGGAAGAACAGGGAGTGGGGAGCAGGGAAATCGTTAAAGGTGTCATGGAAGTAAATGATATTACTCAGAAGGTAAAAGTGAGCTCTCATGAAATGCTTGAAGGTTCTACCGAAGTAATCCGTGAAAGTACGGACCTTGAAAAAGTAACACAGGAGATTGCTTTCGGCATGAACGAAATGGCAAGCGGCGCTGAACAGATGAATGTTGCCGTTCACCACGTCAGCGAGTTAAGCAGTAAAACCCGCGAAGGCATTGAAGTCTTAATAAAGGAAATCGCCCAGTTTAAGGCGGAGTAATGAAAACAATATTCGTAGTAGACGACAATGACGTAAATCTTCTGACAGCAGAGAAAACCCTGTCAGAACATTATGATGTATTTACTCTGTCGTCTGCTTCGGCAATGTTTGATCTTTTGGATAATGTCGTACCGAATTTAATATTGCTGGACATAAACATGCCGAAAATTGACGGTTTTGAAGCGTTAAAGCGCCTGAAAACCGATACACGGTATATGAACATCCCTGTTATATTTCTGACAAGCAAGAATGACGCTGTTACGGAATCCCGCGGTTTTGAGCTAGGTGTTGTGGATTTTATTTCAAAGCCGTTTTCTGTATTGGTTCTTCTTAACCGCATCAAGACACATCTGGGGATTGATACAATAATCCGGGAACGGACAGAAAAAATTCTAAGGCTGCAAAACAGTCTGGTATCCGCTTTGGCCCGCATGGTAGAAAGCCGCGACAAGCTGACAAGCAGGCATGTAGAACGCACGACGGAACATGTAAGAATATTGTTAGACGCTATGCTGGAAAAGAATGTATATGCCAATGAAATACGGGAGTGGAATCTGGAAGCCGTTATTTCGTCGGCACGTTTGCATGATATAGGTAAAATCGCTGTTACAGACATGATTCTGAATAAGGCCGGCAGTTTGTCTGACAGCGAATATGAAATAATGAAAATCCATGCTGCCGAAGGCGAAAAGATTATCGACAGTATTATTGCTGAATCGGATAATAATGAATTTTTGCAAAACGCAAAATTGTTCGCGGGCAGCCACCATGAATGGTGGGACGGTACGGGCTATCCTCACGGGCTGAAAGGCCTGGATATTCCCCTGCAGGGGCGTATTATGGCAATAGCCGACGTGTACGACGCACTGATATCGGATCGGCCGTATAAGAACGCTTTTACGCACAGGAAAGCGGTGGAAATCATTACTCAAGGCAGGGGAAGTCAGTTCGACCCGCAAATTGTAGATGTGTTTCTTGAAGTCAGTGATTCATTTGCAAAGGATAAAAATAATAATGAATAACAAAAACAGAAAGAAATCAAGTTTTAAAAACAAGGTCCTGCTTCCTGTCATTGTAATATTTACAGTATCAATTCTGCTTGCTTCAGCTATTAACTTTACGCATTTACATTCAATCGTAGAAACGAAAAACACGGCGAATTTGGAAATTTTTATAAACGATGTTTTTTTGGAAATCCGGCAATTAAATATTATTATGGAAACCGTTAAACAAACTCTTAACGAAAAACATCTTGCAATAGCAAAAACATTGGCAAACTGGATAACGGCAGGCATAATACATAAAGAACTGGAATATCTCGCTTCTTTTCTGGATATTATTGAATTAAATATCGTAAACCAAAACGGTATTTTAATCGCCAGTAACGTCCTTGATCTTCCCGGATTTGACTACAAAGAATATGAAACAACAAATAAATACATGGGTTTGATCAGCGGAACATTAACAGAAATTGCAGAAGAGCCGAGGTTATCAGTCTTGTTGGACGGATCAACCGGCAGTATGAATCATTATGTAGGCGTTCCGCTCCCGGACGGCAGAGGATTTATTCAAATTGGTTTTAACGCGGATGTTATTATTAAACTGCAGGATTCAATCGAAATTGAAGAATTTATCGTTGATGCAAAGATCGGGCACAACGGTTACGGCATGGTATTGTCAGAAGGAAAAGTAATTGCTCTCCCCTGCAATAGTACGCTGGACAGAAATATAGCAGAAGAAGATTGGTATAAAACGGTAACATCCGGCGATGGTTTTTCGTGGGTTACTATTAATAATGAAAGATTTTTTTCGGGATACAAGAGTGAGTATAATAATACCGTTGTTGGCCTGATACCTATAGGGGATTATTACAGCGAGCTTAAACAATTACTGGTTCAGACCGTGCTATTAATGCTTGCCGCCATTGTTGTAATGATTACTTCCATATATATGGTTTTAGGCAAGCTGCTTTCTCCTGTAAAACATCTTATATCAGGTCTTCATAGAATCGCCGAAGGAGAATATAACGCTCGGATAGAAGGCAATTTCAATGACGAGTTGGATGAAATAAAAGACGCCATTAATTCCATGGCTGAAAATAAAAAAGTGAATGACGAGCAAATGCAAATTATATTTGAAGCGACTCCTCTTGGTGCGAATTTATGGAACAGGGATATACAAAATATCAGAACCAATGATGAAGCAGTAAGACTCTTTGGACTGGCAGACAAGCAGGATTATCTTGACAATTTTTCCGTGCTTTCACCTGAACATCAGCCTGACGGCCAACTGTCATCAGAAAAAGCCGCCAGGCTGGTCAGAAAAGCGTTTGAAGAAGGTTACACTCGTTTTGAATGGATACACCAAAAACTTGACGGTGAACAGATACCGTGCGAAATTACGCTCGTCCGTGTTAAATATAAAAATGATTATGTTGTCGCCGGATATACCCGCGATTTGCGCGAAATGAAGGCATATATCGCAGAGATGCAAAAGACAATCGCCGCTGAAAACGCGAAAAACATTGCAGAACAAAGCAACCGTTCAAAGGACATTTTTCTTGCCCACATGAGTCATGAAATACGTACCCCAATGAACGCAATATTGGGCATTTCGGAAATTCAGTTGTTCAACGAACATCTTTCAAAGGATGTAAAAGAAGAATTTATCAGAATATATGAGTCCGGCAATTTATTGTTGAATATTATTAACAACATACTCGATTTTTCAAAAATTGAAGCGGATAAAATGGAAATTGTTCCCAACAGATACGATGTTCCGAGTCTTGTCAACGACACCGTGCAGTTAAACCGCCTGCATTATGACAACAAACCAATAGATTTTATTCTGCAAGTGGACGAAAATACGCCGTATGAATTGATTGGCGACGAACTTCGTATCAAGCAAATACTCAACAATCTGCTTTCCAATGCGTTCAAATATACGGAAACAGGCGAGGTAGAACTGTCTATCTCTGCCGAATCGAAGCAGGATAACGAAACCGTAACGCTTATTTTAAGTGTGCGCGACACGGGACAAGGCCTGAAAGAAGATCAAGTCGCACGGCTTTTCGATGAGTATTCACGCTTTAATCTGGAAACAAATCGCGGCATATCCGGTACGGGATTGGGCATGAACATTACAAAACGCCTTATTGATATGATGAACGGCGAGATAACCGTGGAAAGCAAAGTCGATGCAGGAACGGCGTTTACCGTGCGCTTGCCGCAGGAAAGAAGCAGCCCGGCAGTATGCGGAGCCGATATTGCAGAGAGGTTACAGAATTTTAGCTATCACAATACGTCAATTTTAAAGAAAACTCAGATCGTACACGAGCATATGCCTTACGGCAAGGTCCTGGTTGTGGATGATGTTGAATCCAATTTATATGTCGCCAAGGGGATGTTAACTCCCTACAGGCTGCAAATTGAAACCGCTAAAAGCGGGTTTGAAGCCATTGAAAAAATAAAGAATAATGGCGGGTTCGACATCGTGTTTATGGACCATATGATGCCTAAAATGAACGGTATACAGGCGGCAAAAATTATACGGGATATGGGCTATACGAAGCCCATCGTCGTGTTGACGGCCGATGCCGTTGTCGGGCAGGCGGAAATGTTTTTATCAAACGGCTTTGACGGCTTTTTATCAAAACCCATCAACTCGCATGAATTAGACGATTTAGTGAAAGTCTTTATACGGAATAAAAAGCCGCTTGAAGTTATACAGGCGGCACAGAAGAATGAAATACACGAAATAGAAAAGTGTTTTATTCTCGATGCCCGGGATGCAATAGATGTGCTGACAGATATTTATGCAAGAATAAACACTCTTAATAACACGGATATGGAATCATATACTATCACTGTTCACGGCATTAAAAGCGCCCTTGCAAACATCGGTGAAACAGAGCTATCCGGCATTGCTCTAAGGCTGGAAAATGCGGGGGACAGCAGGAATCTCGCCATTATAAAGGACGAAACTCCGGCATTTATAAATGCGCTTCAATCTTTAATCGTAAAATTCATACCAGCGGAAACCGGCGGAGATGCGGCGGTTTCCCCTGATGACACGGATTTCCTGCTTGAAAAACTACATGAAATAAAAACGGCCTGTGAAGCGTTTAACGTAAGAGCCGCAAAAACAGCACTGTCTGACTTGAAGCAAAAAACATGGCCGCACGATATAAACGATGTTTTGGATGAAATATCTGTAAGACTGCTGCACGGTGAGTTCAAAAGGGCTATTTCCGCTGCGGAAAAAACTGTTCCCGAAACAGCACAAAGTTACCCGGAGGCAAAGTGATATTTGTAAAAAGAGCGGTGTCTGATATCGGGCAGCTTCCTGATTTTTTTTCCGCACCGTACCACTACGGTACACTTTCCCATTCTCCCAAAACATGCTACAATGCAAAACATGAGTACATTTATGGAGAACGCAGAAGTGACTGACACTGTTCTTGATAAAGAAGCCAAAAGCGCCGCATTTGCGTTAAAAATCGGCTGGGAAAATTGTATGAACGCAAGCGATAACGCACTCAAGTGCCAAAGCACAATGAGAAAAGCGGCAATGGAGATAATACTAAAAACAGGATACGCAGACGATTCTGTTTATGACAGCCTTGAAAAATCATACATAAATAATATGATCAGCGCAGAGCCTGATTATGAAGAAATCAACAAGACAATAGACGCTCTTGCCGCGATAAACACCGAAAAATCTGTTGAGCTTCTTTTTGTTTTTCTGCAGGGACTTCATCAGAAGAAACATACAGGAACATGGGGGAAAAAAGAAGAAATTATATTTCCCTGGATTGTAAACAGTTTTTGTATTATAAATGTAAAATGCAAAAATATATGGAATCTTCTGGTTGTAATTTTCCGTACCGAAAAATATTCAAACAACGAACGCCTGCATGCCAAAAATGCGCTTATTAAAATAAAAGCGGCGGCAAGTCAGCAGCCTGCAGCCTGAACCATTCCGGCTGTTACGGAAAATATCAGATGTTAAATGAGGTCTCTGTACGTACCGAAAGTGTTCCATTGATATCTTGATTTTTTTGTCGCTTTCCTGTATATTGATTACAGGCCCAGATGGTGGAATTGGTAGACACGCTAGTTTCAGGTACTAGTGCCTTCAGTGGTATGGAAGTTCGAGTCTTCTTCTGGGCAAATTGCTAATTCCCTATGTTATGTTGAAGGAAGTTACAAATGTAACTATTGCACAAGGATAAGGTGATTTTGTGTAATTAATCTTCGAAAATTGTAAGCCGCGTATTGGCCTTTATCACATCATCAAGAGTACGGAGTATATGTTTTTTTACAGGTTCAGGCAGGCTTTCGATAATTATCATACGTTTAGCCCATCGCCTGGTTAGGGGTATTTCGGCAGCTTGACATTCCAATCCTAATATCTTATTAACTGAAACTCGAAGGACGGAGGCCATGTCAAGCAGAGTGGTATCAATCATATGAGATCTTCCGGCTTCATAGGAGGCTACAGCCTCACGGGTTAAGCCTATTTTCTCCCCCAGTTCTTTTTGGGTAAGTCCGCTCCGTTTTCTGATGGATTGTAAACTTTTCCCGACTTCGGCAAGACGGTTTTCTTGTGATTTTTTCGGGTTTTTTCTGCCTTTCATCATTATATTAATTATAAAGAGACATCAATAAGAAGGTATTGTGAGTACCAAAATAGTATCCGTTTTTTATATATTTAATACCACATGCTCTCTTGCTTAAATCTGGCTTTGTTTAGGCATTATCAAACGTTACCGGGACATATCAATGTAAATATGCATCAAGATATGAATATTGACTAAAGGTAATATAAATACCATAATAGATTCCACAACGAGAACTTGACATGGTTTTTATCTAGTCAGGCCTGTCAAAATTAACAGCGTTATATTGGTTTTTTCTTTTTGACTACTTTCTGTAAGGAGTTAAAACAATGGTTCAAATAACAAAACCTGATTCTCTGACACAAATCCAAAAGGAAGATACAGACATATTTTTTTCTTCCTATCAGGCATTAAAAGAAGCAAAAACAGACGCAAAGGATAATCTTCAAATTCTGATTTCACTATTTGACAGCACGAATAAGCTCTGCAGGTCATTGGAAAGATTAGACAATCTAGTGGAATCAATAATTTTTAATAAAGAAAAGGAGACAGAAAAATGAAACTCAAAGTGAAATTAAGCCTTTTGATGATCGCCATAATGACGATCGTGGTGGCAGGAATTGCCATGCTTCTTTTAAACCGGGCTTCCAAATATACCCGCGATCTGAGTTTCGAGACCCTCCACCTCTTGGCCGACAATCAGGCGGAATTCTGGATGGGCCGTGAAGAAGCATATCTCCGGGTTTTACGTACTCTGGCAAATTGTATGGCGGATTACGAACTCATGCCCCCTGAAATCAGACGGGATAACTTTGACGCAATGCTGCACAGCACTCTAACCCGCGAACCAAATCTGGTAGGCATGTATTCGGTTTGGAAACCCAATGCAGTTGACGGAGCAGACAGCCGGAATATTGGCCGTAACGGCTCTACCCCAACCGGTCAATATGCTATGGCTTTTTCCAAAGAAACAGGGGAAATGGTAGCCAGGATGAGCACCGATGTTGAAAAAACCATGGATCGCCTGAACGGACCATTGGCGCGAATTGACCGTGTAGATCATCCGATACCCAGAATGATAAATGGAGTAGAATCAATGGCAATCATCATGCAGGTTCCCATAATAAATCCGCGTACTGATGAAGTGGTTGGGGCGGTTGGTCTTCTTTTAAACGGCGCCGTAGGGCAGATAGTTGTAGAACGGGAAATAGCCGAACACGAAGACATAGCCTTAATGGCAATATACTCCGGCAATGGATATATTATGGGGCACTCCATTCCTGACCGGGTAAGAAAAATGATGGCCGATGTGGATGTGTTTTACGGTGAATATATGCAAGAAGCCAGCAATGCCATTCGTGACGGAAAAGAATTTGATTTCGATGCATATTCCCCCGCGCTCAGGACAAACCTTGAATTTTCCCTGCGCCCCATCAAGATAGGCAACTCCGACAATACATGGTCGGTTATGATCGCGACAACAGAAGCGCAAATCATGGAGGAAGTAACCCGCCTGACCAAATATACCATTGGGTTGGCAGTGATATGTATCATTGTCAGTGTGGTAATCGTATACCTTGTGTTACACTTTACTACCAAACCTATCGTCAAGGTAGCGGAAACCCTTAAAGATATTTCCGAAGGCGAGGGCGACCTTACCAGGCAAATAACTACCAGTTCAACTGATGAAATAGGTGAACTCTCCCGCTACTTCAATAAGACCCTGGATAAAATAAAAAGCCTTGTTTTCAGTATCAAGGAAGAAGCGGCGAACCTGAATGACATCGGCAATAACCTTGCCAGTAACATGGACGAGACCGCTGCTACCGTAAATCAAATAACCTCAAATATCCAGAGTATCAAAGGCCGTATATTAAACCAAAGCGCCAGCGTAACCGAAACCCATGCGACTATGGAACAGGTTGTTGTCAATATTAACAAACTGGACGGATTGGTAGAAAACCAGAGTACCCATGTATCACGAGCCTCAACAGCCATTGAGGAAATGGCGGCCAATATAAAGTCAGTTACCTCCACACTTGCCAATAATGCGGTTAATGTTCAGAACCTGAAGGAAGCATCGGAAGTAGGCCGCACGGGATTGCAGGAAGTATCTGAGGATATACAGGAAATATCACGTGAATCCGAAGGGCTTATGGAAATAAATTCGGTAATGGAAAACATTGCCAGCCAGACCAATCTGCTTTCGATGAATGCTGCTATAGAAGCCGCCCATGCAGGAGAAGCGGGCAAAGGTTTTGCCGTAGTCGCCGATGAAATCCGCAAACTGGCAGAAAGTTCCAGCGAGCAATCCAAGACCATCGGCGTTGTTTTGAAAAAGATAAAAGGTTCCATCGACAAGATCATGAAATCCACCGAAACCGTACTGACCAGGTTTGAGGCAATAGACACAAGCGTTAAAGTGGTATCGGATCAGGAGGAACAAATTCGCGGCGCTATGGAAGAGCAGGAAACGGGAAGCAGGCAAATCGTTGATGGCGTAATGGAGGTAAATAGTATAACGCATCATGTAAGAACCAGCTCAAATGAAATGCTTGAAGGTTCAACAGAAGTCATCCGTGAAAGCACTGAGCTTGACAAGCAGACGCAGGAAATATCTTCCGGCATTAACGAAATGGCAAGCGGAGCGGAACAGATGAACGTCGCCGTCCACCACGTCAACGAGCTAAGCGGTAAAACCCGCGAAGGTATTGAACGTTTGATAAGGGAAGTTTCGCGTTTCAAAGTTGAGTAATGGCAATGATCAAAAGAGGCGGGCGAAACCGCGCTGTAAAATATAAAGGAAGGATAACAAATAATGTATTAAACAAACACAACGCCATGTTCCTAAAACTGCGAACCTTCGGTTCAGCTTAGATTCGGAACAAGCTTTTTAAAAATCGGCTTTTTGGCCTATTTTTCCCACAAATCTAAGATAGCTGTTCCAAAAACTGAAGTTTTGGAACAGCCTCAGAAATTAACCAAAAACTTGCATTTTCTTCAGAAAAGATGTATACTACTATCTGATAACTCATAAAATTGGGCAGGTACAGGTAAAAAAGGGGAAAAATAAGTAAAAATCGGTTTCAAACTCACGGCAATTATAATTGGGTTCATTAATACATATTTTTCAGGAGTTTATATGAAATTGGGAATCAAGATTACTCTGCTTATTGTGTTGGTTGTACTGGTAACAGCCATTGGCATTATTATCGCTATTGAACTCATTGTTCCCGCCACATTAAGGGAAGCCAGTTTAGCAGAACTTTCCTCAGAGGTTATGGCAAACGCCGAATTTATCAGCGCACGGCTGGAATCCCAGTTGATTCAATTATGGGAAATAGCCAATCGCAGCAGGACCCGGACCATGGACTGGGAGGGAACTGTCAGGGAAAGTCTGGGAGAGGATTTGGAGCGAATCGGAGCCCTGGACATGGGCATGGTATTACCTGACGGTACGATTCATTTTGTAGGTTTTGCAACCGGAAAAGCAGGCCAAAGCGATAGATATTTCAGAGAAACATTTGCCGGAAGAAACTCGGCAGAAATTATTGTAAATCCAAATACCAACCAAATTTCTTTAGTAATGGGGGTGCCAATTTTTGAGAGCAGTGAACCGGGCGCACCGGTAATCGGCGCACTGGTTGCAGCCAAAGACATCAAGGTGCTCATAGATATGGTTACGTCGGTAAAATCCAGACACCCAAGCGGCTGGGCGGTACTGACGGACGCCGAAGGAACGGTCATAGCCCACGCCGCAACAGAACTGGTCGAGTCTCGGTTTAACCCTATAGCCGTAGGTAAGGTCGATCCAGCAATGAAATCTTTGGGCGATATGGTAGAGCTGGCTCTCAATATAAAACACGGAACCACTGAATTTACCGAATTCGACGGAGTAAGAAGAGTCGGATCCTTTTTGGAACTTCCCGATTACGGATGGACGCTCTTTATTAACGTGGAGAAAAAAGAGTTTGACAGCGTAATAAATACGCTTAACAGAATATTGTACATTATCGTATCAAGCGGCTTGCTAATCGGTATTATTATCGCAGTATTTATCGGAAGAACTATTGCCAATCCAATACGGCGGGTGGCTTTGGTACTGGAAGACATTGCCCAGGGCGAAGGGGATCTTACCAAGCAAATTAACATTTCGGGTAAAGACGAAATAGGCGACCTTGCACGGTACTTTAATAAAACCCTGGAGAAAATAAAAAACCTTGTTCTTAACATCAAGAAAGAAGCGGCGAATCTGAGTGACATCGGATCAAACCTCGCAAGTAACATGAACGAAGCCGCCGCCACCGTGAACGAAATAACCGCCAATATTCAAAACATTAAAGGCCGCATACTGAATCAAAGTTCAAGTGTTACCGAAACCCATGCAACTATGGAGCAGGTTGTTGTCAATATTAACAAACTGGACGGATTGGTAGAAAACCAAACAAACAATGTATCCCAGGCTTCTTCTGCTATTGAAGAAATGGTTGCAAATATACAATCAGTTACCGCAACGCTTGCCAACAACGCAGTCAATGTTCAGACCTTAAAGGAGGCATCGGAAGTAGGCCGCAGCGGATTACAGGAAGTTGCAGGAGACATTCAGGAAATAGCCCGTGAGTCGGAAGGATTAATGGAGATTAACTCCGTAATGCAAAACATTGCAAGCCAGACCAATTTGCTTTCAATGAACGCCGCTATTGAAGCAGCCCATGCCGGAGAATCGGGGAAAGGTTTTGCCGTTGTCGCCGATGAAATCCGCAAACTGGCGGAAAATTCCAGCGTACAATCCAAGACCATTGGCGTTGTTTTGAAAAAGATAAAAGGTTCCATTGATAAAATAAGTAAATCTACGGAAAATGTGCTTGCCAGGTTTGAGGCTATCGACTCAAGCGTCAATGTAGTGTCTGATCAGGAAGATCTGATACGCAATTCAATGGAAGAACAGGGAGAAGGGAGCAAGCAAATCCTTGACGGAGTAAGCAAGGTTAACGAAATAACCCATCAGGTAAGAACCGGCTCCCAGGAAATGCTTGAAGGTTCTACCGAAGTTATCAATGAAAGTACGGAACTGGACAAGCAGACGCAGGAAATATCTTCGGGCATAAATGAAATGGCAATCGGAGCAGAACAGATGAATATTGCAGTTCATCAGGTCAGCGAATTAAGCGGCAAAAACAGTGAAAGTATTGAACATTTAATAAAAGAAGTTTCACGGTTCAAGGTAGAGTGATTAAAACGCACAGCGTTTTAATCTTAGCAGTTTTGGACTTTGCCCAAAAGGTAACACAGATATGTTATGCTATAAAAGAGGTTATAAATGGCAGCTAAGGACGAAAAAGCCCCGGCGGCTTTACAGGTGATTATCCTTGACGGAAACGGAAAGGAATGGGGAAGGCTGTACGCAAATGCAAAACAATTTCAATCCGGCAGTGTAGGATTTTACGGAAATGGGAAATTATACAATCCCGACAATCTTACAGCCCGCTATCAATGCGGACTTACCTTTACCCTGATAGGATCCAAAGAAAAAGCATAATCACTAAGGCTTTTCCAAAACATCAGTTTTTGGATAAAGCTACCGCCAGGGACTCTTCCGGATTATTGTTTCTCTGCGCCGGTAACCGACAGAAACAATTTCGATCGGAGTTTCACAGAATCTTTCTATAAACTCAATATATTCCATTGCTTCCAGGGGAAACTCTTCGTAACTTAATCTGTCTTTAAGGGGTTGTTTCCAGCCTGAAAAACTGCGGAGTACCGGCTTGGCGGAATTAAGAGCCGGAATTGAAGCCGGAAAATCTTCTACCATTTTATCGCCAATACGATACGCTATACAGGCCTTAATTTCAGACAATGTGTCGTATACATCAATATGTGTCATTACCAGGGCATCAATGGAATTGGTAAAGCAGGCATAGCGGAGAGCAACAAGATCAAGGTAACCACAGCGCCTGGGACGCCCTGTCGTAACTCCGTATTCCCTGCCTGTTTCCCGGACAAAATGGCACAACTCATCCTCTGAATTCGGATCAAATTCACTGGGAAAAGGACCGTTCCCTACCCTTGTAGAGTATGCCTTAAAAACCCCCAGCACTTTGTCCAATGCCCGCGGACCTATGCAGCCTCCGATTGCCGCTCCTCCTGCACATGACATACCACTGGATACATAGGGATAGGTTCCCATGTCCAGATCGAGCAGCGTTCCCTGAGCTCCTTCAAAAAGAGTTTGTGCGTTTTTGCGATGTTTAATAAAAGAAGCAAGGTCAACGGTCATTGCTTTAAGCCGGTCAAGGTACGGTTCCAAAAAGTCCCTGTCTTCTTTTTCCAGCTCATCCAATTTTTCTTTCCATGAAAGGTCGGCGAACCTTATACTATCTCTGTCACTTTTCATGGAATAGGTAATACCAATGCCTCTGCCTGTAGTGCCTATTGGTTTTTTCCGGGCAAGATCACGTTCTTTGTCAACCTGGATGTAACGGGGAAGAACAAGATGGGCGCGGTCGGAAATAAAAACCCTTCCCGCAGTATCAATACCCCGTTCATTCAGCATGGACAGTTCGGCAAAAAGAGCTTTGGGATCGATTACCATCCCTGCTCCCAAAACCACCAGCTTATCGGGGTAGAGTATACCTGAAGGAATAAGATGCAGCGCATATTCTTCGTTGCCAATAACTATTGTGTGTCCGGCATTGGCGCCGCCTGCAAAGCGAACGATAATCTGGGCTTCGTTTGCCAGATAATCAACAATCTTACCCTTCCCTTCATCGCCCCATTGAGCGCCTATGACAACTACTTTCATGTTCATAGCTTAGCATAAAATTGATTTCCTGCATATAATAACAATATGAAAACCGTATATGTGGGCATGACCGCAGACATAATACATCCGGGAATTATCAACATACTCAGGGAAGGGTCCCTTCGGGGAGAAGTACTGGCCGGCCTGTTAACCGATTCGGCAATTGCCAGATACAAAAGACTGCCCTATCTTTCCTATGAACAGCGTAAAGAGGTGGTAGAAACCATAAAGTATGTAACCAAAGTAGTTCCGCAGGAAGACTGGAGTTACATCCCCAACCTCCGCAAATACAGACCCGAAATTATC
>WRIB01000006.1 GCA_009782955.1 Treponema sp.
TAAGCCTTTCCAGTACATCAAAACGGGGAACCATGCCAAAACTTGTCGTGTCAAAGCGTTCACGGTCAATTGCCCCTGATTGCAGAAGCTGTTTTACTTGGACATCCGGCAAAAGGCTTTCCAGCGGAAGGGCAAAACTTTCGGCGGCCGGCAGTAAGCCGAGTATAAGCGCACAAAACCCTATTATAATTAACTTAGTTCTCATCATCATTTTCCTTCTTAACATAGTATAATTCATTTCTTAAAAAAACAAAACATGGATTAAGTTACGAGGCAGTGATTACCCGGTTATGTCAATGCGGGCTTACCATTCTTTAGGTTTACCATTCGGAGGGGTAATGTAGAAATTTTCCCCTGAATATTCGATGAAATAAAAACCTTGATTTAACGCATACGCTCTTACTTCGTCAGTTACCACAATGCCGGCAACCGCCCCTAAGAATATACGTTTGTCGCCGCGCAAATCTGCATATTTACGCATTTTTTCAAGCTTCTCAATATTTTTATTTACACGTTCGGCGGTAAGTTTTGTTTTTACTTCAAGCAGCATGGCCTTATCGCCGTTTTCCAACAAAATGTCAACTTCAAAAGAGATATTATTAACCCTGTCATTAATCCTGACATTCGGATTTGCTCGGGGAAAAATAAATCCAAACTCTTCAAATTTCTCACAGATTTTAGGCGCTATCATCGCTTCGGTAACATCGCCAAAAAGATTGGTTAATGCTCCAAGTCTTTTATTAAACTCTAATGCGTCTTTTTCCTGCCGTTTCTTCGTTTTCTTTAGACCTTCGCTTACTTCTTTTACAATCTGAGCTGTTTCTTTTTGACTTTCCCTTAATATCCGCTCAGTTTCCTTTAACCGTTCCCTGTCCTCCATCAGACAAGCCCAAACGTGCTCAAATGTGATGCCTCTAGGATAATCCGGTAATGTTTGTACATCTGCCATAGATAATTCCTTTCCATAGTTTACAACTTTTTAGGGGTTTGTCAAATACCATCCCCTGCCTACAATAAGGCAATAAGGTGTTTGTTGCTTGTATTGGGAAGAAAAAAATCTTTTTAAAGGATTACGCTCAATATGGGGGTCAGTGATCATGTCAGCAGCTGTCAAATTCCCGTAAACGAATAGATTCTGTTACGAAAAACCGCTACGAAAAACCGCTCTGGTGTTCTGCCTACTACATGAGAAAGTTATTGTAAAGTATTAGTTGTTACAGAGTAGTAGGAGAATTCGGTGGCACTCCGTATTACCACCTTCGGTACTCTATTGCCTCAATTGATTTCTAACTATCTCAATATATCTTTTAACATTAGCATTATTTGGATCTATCTTCAATAATGCTTCCCAATCAGCAATTGCACGGTTATAATCATTTTTAAAGAAGTATGCATTGCCACGATCAAAATATGCATCTGTATTTTGCGAGTTAAGCCTTAACGCTTGTGTAAAGTCTGCGATTGCACGATCCCAATCATTTTTCTTCATATACATCAGACCACGTTTGCTAAACGTCCCATCGTCAGTTTTATCAATATTAATTGTTTCTGTATAATCAGCAATTGCCCTATCATAATCATTTTTTAATTCATACGTTAATGCCCTTTGACGATATGCGATAGCAAGAAATTTATTTAAAAAAGCAATTTGCTGAGAATTTCCATTTAACTTCATTCCGTTTATCAATCTTATTACTTCAGTGAATTCTCGTATTGCACGATCATAGTCACCTGCTTTAATAGCTGCTTCACCGCGGTCCACAGTAGCTTCTAAAGCTTCTAAAGCTTCTAAGCTAGCAATGCTTTGAGCATTAATAATGCAGAGAGGTAATATGCCCAATAATAAAGCAAAAATGACAACCTTTAATGATAAGATTTCTTTTGTTTTCATATCGATTCTCCTTCTTAAGAAATGTGTATTTGATTACATGAACGGTACCAACGATACGTTCCTGATACCAAGGCGTCTCCATGTTTTTGCGTATGATGCCCGCCGGCATATAACATAACCCATACGGGTTGTTTTACCTAAATACCGAGAAAAAATAGCCGATAGAAGGCTAAAAAAGAGAAATTATAAGCTATTGGTTTGTTGACACGGTTATTTAGAAAATGTGTATAATTGCCTGATGCCTGATGCCTGATGCCTGATGCCTGATGCCTGATGCCTGATGCCTCGCAATTCAGCTTTGCTGAATTGCGTTGGAGTTTGCCCTTGGCAAACTCCAAGTTGCGATAGGTCTGCTCTGATGCTATTCATTGGTAGTATTATAACATTTCAAAATAAAAAGTGTCAATACCTATAGGTAAAGAAACACGGAAATAATGAAATAATGAAATCTAATTATCAGCGGAAGCCTAACTCTTGCCAGGCAATTATCTGATTAATCCGTAAGCAAAGTATTATAATGAGCAATTTTTACTCTTTGTTAACTGCTCTTTATCCATTAATCCCTTCTTCCCCTCTGCAAACCCTGCGCCTTCGGTCACGCTTAACAGCGGTCACGCTTAGCAGCCGGTCACGCTTAGCAGCAGCTACCAAATTCGTCTGGTGTCGCTTTCATAACGGTACACTACATAGAGCGTAATTTAGTCAAAAAAGGGGGAAAACAGTCAAAATTTTCAACAAAAAATCGAAGTAATTTTTTTTCTTCCCGATACATAACCTCTACATAGTGCGGTCAAATGGCCGCACAGTGTAATCGAATATGAAACGGAGTTTCATACAAGCAACAAACTCCGTAATACCTTATTGACGAACGGAGTGAGATCGTGACCGTGCTTGCATGGGCATGATCGAGCGAGTGAGGAATCGAAAGGTTTAATACACCACAGCTTGTTATGGAATACTTCGAAGACAGTACATGCAAAGATTGATTTGTGGTATAAACCTTTTATTGTAGGCAGGGGATAGTTTTACAAATCCCTAAAAAGCGGTATATTTTAAAAGGAGTTTTCAATGGCAGAAGTACAAACAGTACCGGATTATCCCAGAGGGCTTGATTTTCAGCAAGTTTGGGCAGCCTTACAAGAGACTAAGCAGATTTTAAGGGAAAATGCCGAACAGTTTACACAACAACAAAAAGAAACTGAGCGGATTTTGAAAGAAAATGCCGAAAGGTTTGATCGGCAAAAGTAAAAAACCGATAAGCAACAGGAAGAAACCGCCCGTCAAATGAAGGAAACCGATAGGCAAATGAAGGACACGCATAGCAGCAGTTGCCAAAATCCGGTAGTGGTAAAAAAGACCTTTATTCTTTTTTCTTTGTGCCTCTGTGTGAGATTCTTCTTAGTAACATCCGCGCAATGGCGAGAAAAAATGAGTTATGCGAAAACCATGTATTTTCCGATAAACTCCTGATTGATCCGCAACAAATCTTCTTTGGGGATAGTTGCCAAAACCTGCCAGCCCAGATCCAGCGTTCTGTCTATACTGCGGTTTTCGTATTCACCCTGAGTTAAAAAAACCTGTTCGAATTTTTCGCCGAATTTCAGATATTTTTTATCGTGTTCAGAGAGTTCTTCTTCCCCTATAATCGACGAAAGGTTACGAACCTGCCTGACCTTGGAATATGCGGCAAAAAGCTGGCTGGATACATCTTTATGATCTTCCCTGGTCATGTTCTTTCCTATACCGTCCTTCATAAGCCGGGAAAGGCTGGGAAGCCCTGCCACCGGCGGATAAACACCGCGCTGGAACAGTTCCCGGTCCAGGACAATTTGCCCTTCGGTAATATATCCTGACAGATCCGGTATGGGGTGGCTAATGTCGTCGCTGGGCATGGTTAATATGGGAAGCTGGGTAATCGAGCCGGAAGACCCTTCGATTTTCCCCGCACGTTCATACAGACTCGCCAGGTCAGAATAGAGATATCCGGGATACCCTTTGCGACTGGGAACTTCGCCTCTAATCGAAGAAACTTCCCGCAATGCTTCGCAGTAGTTGGTCATGTCGGTCATAACAACAAGCACGTGCATATTGCGGTCATAGGCTAGGTATTCCGCCGCAGTAAGGGCACAGCGGGGCGCTACAAGTCTTTCCAGGCTGGGAGCGTCTGCCAGAGAGAGGAACACCACGACATTGGCCAGAACTCCGGATTTTTCAAAATCGTCCAGAAAAAACCGGGCTACATCGTATTTAACTCCCATGGCGCAAAAAACCACTACAAATTGTTCCGCGCCGGCTTCGCTGTTGCCGCCGTAACTACTGCCGTTTTCACATTGTCCGCCGGAAAGTATTTTTGCTTGCCTGACTATCTGAGCGGCCAATCTGTTATGGGGAAGCCCGTTACCGGAAAAAATTGGCAGCTTCTGGCCTCTGATAAGGGTATTCATTCCGTCGATGGCGGAAATCCCTGTCTGAATAAAATCTCTGGGATACGTTCTTGCATAAGGATTAATGGGAAGACCATTAACATCCAGACAAACAGAAGAAAGAATATTTCCGTAACCGTCGATTGGCTCACCCAGACCGTTAAAAACCCTTCCCAGAAGTCCCGGCCCAACCCGCAGTTCCATGGGTTTGCCAAGAAATTCCACCCGCGCTTCATCGGCTGAAAGACCTGTAGTACTGCCGAATATCTGAATCGCAGTCCAGTCCCCGCTTATGTCTACAACGCGGCCAAGGCGGCGGCCTTCTTCTCTGTCGTAAACCGCTACAACCTCGTTAAAACCAACATTGGCACTTCGTTCGGTAATAACAACCGGTCCTTCTATGCGAGTCAGTCCGCGGTATTCAACGCCTCTCATATATACAGATTAAATGAATTTTAATTCTTGTTCAATGTAAAAGACGGAAAATGATTATATACTGAATTATGACCC
Source organism: Treponema sp. (assembly GCA_009782955.1). GTDB lineage: Bacteria > Spirochaetota > Spirochaetia > Treponematales > Breznakiellaceae > WRIV01. The sequence goes on from WRIB01000006.1 coordinate 4,825, forward strand.
GGGAAAAAACCCTTATCCTCCGCTGCATACCCTTTATGGAAAAAGGAGTTGGTTCTGCCTGGGGGCTTCCGGTTATTGCCGCCGGAAAAGAACGGCTGTCGGCCCTTTCCCTGTCAGAACAATTACAAGCGCCGGGAATGCTTGCCTTTGACGCAGATCCGTTCAGGGCAGAACATCTTCGAGAACTTGAAGCATTGGGAATTGGTCCGTTAGGGAGGTATCTTGGAGGAGAGCCGATAAAACCGGTACGTCTTGGCCCTGAAGATTTTTTTAATACATCCATTAACCGCCGACGAATCGGTGAACGGACAGAAAAGACCGGCACAATAAAATCAGCGGAACTTTTTTGTACAGGACTGGAATTCGAAAAAACATATTGGATTGCAAATGGTTCGGTACCCGATCTTTTTACAGGCCATCTTGAATTCCTCCGTACATGGGGGTTTTCCGGAGGCCTTAGTATTAATGAATCAGCCCTTGCACAACTATTGGCAGGTTATCTTATCCATCTGCAAAAAGAAACCAGCAAAGAAAAACCAAAGATTGCCGTTCTGATTTCAAAACATTTTTTTGAAACACAGCTTTATGCACAATTGCCAAATTTAAAAATATCGGGCGATCCCGATGCCGGTGAAATTCCGGTTAACTTTTGCACTGGTCATGTACCGGTGCTGAGCCGGGAAATGACGGGATTGGGTATTGTCCTTTATGAAGATATTGTCCCCATGCTTCGTACCCAAAAAGCCTGCTGCGATATCCTAATAGCGGTTAATACCGGATCATCGAAAAAACAGCACAATTATTCTGTTTTTACCGAAGAAATTTCAGCCGGATTAAAGCTGACGATTAACGCAGAAGGAAAGGAAAAACACAAAGCAGGTGCAAAAAAAGAAATTTCTTCTAAAACCTATTTATTCCGCGATTGCCGTAACGGAACCCTTCAGTTTCCTGCACATACTAAAATAGATTCAAAACCAATTCGTTTTTATTCCGCTTTGCAAACAAAGAATCAACAACCCCGCACTGAAGGGCGAGGTATCAGACCCCTCAGCACGAATCAAATAAGCCGGGAAGAAGCTTCCGGACTGGAATTGTTTCCGCAATGGGAAACTCACCGGGCGGAAAAGGTACATGGTTGTTTGTTTGCGATCAATGCCAAATTTTCCGGTTTGCATGCGGCGGACTTTAAGGAAGAACAGGTATTGTTCTATCATGAAGGACCCGGTACACAAAAATCAAAGCAAACCCGGGCGCCGCCCGTGAAACTGGCGCCGCCTGTGCAATCGGCGCCGCCGCCGATAAAACCCAATGCCTCTTTTATTGGATTGAATCAAACACAATTGGAATTCTTTTTTCAATGGCGGAGTGAATGCCGCCGGGGTAATGTCCGGATCATGCCTGACTCAATGTACATGGAAACATATATCATTCTTTATGCAGAAGAACTGGCGCTGTGCATGGGAAAGGAGGGGTCCATGCAGCATTTTACGGCTCTTATGCACTTGTTTCTTGCCTGTATTGAATACTACCCGGAAACGGCAATGCAGCTGTGTAAATTTTGCGTGGATTTTGCCATTATCTATGGAATCGGCGCCGAAGCATTTCCAATTTTATTACATGAACTTGTAAGCAACGGATGGTTTAACGAAATCCATAATGAAATTGCAGGTACGGAAATGCTGCTGCTCGACATGGCTCTTTATTATTTTTTTATAGAAGCGGAAAACAATCTGGAAAAAAAAGAATATTGGCCCCTGATAAAAAAACTAATCCCGCACAGACTGCTTAAACGGAAAGAAAACGACAGTGAATTTCCATCCAGGTTTTGCCAAACACTTGAAACCCTGGACACCCAACTCCGGCAGGACTGGAACAGATCGTTCTTTATGCTTTTTTTTCCGCCGCTCCTGCAAAGCTGCGATTGCAATGCCTTTGAAAGCGGCCGTGTTATGGGAAATTCTTCCTATACTGTACTTCGGCCCGGTTTCTCTACACACAAACCTTTGATCGATATCCTTGCTGCACTAACACTAACACCGGAATGCAATCCTCTTCCCGGAGTAAAAACATGTCTTCATCCTTTAAGCCTGGAAAATGAACTGCTGGAAGAACTAAGAAAAGAATCAAATGCTGTCAGGGAAATGCTGACAATGGAAGATTATTCTTTAAATGGACAAAATTCTGTCTACCATGGTCGGAACCGCGCCGGTTCACACAGGCCAAAACGCATCGAACATCAGCCCAAGGCATTGAACCAATCAACATACATACCGGTTGATAAAATCAATCTTACAAAATTTATCACTTCTCTGGGGACAGTAAATCGAAAAGCTTTGGAAAGTATTATCCGGGCGGCACATGATCCAGCTTTAAAACATACTGACATTTCGGATACAACAATCGACGAAATCAATTCCGCTTTCTATGAACAATTCGGCGATCTTATAATAGAAATTGGTTCAGAAGAACCCTCGATCTCCGCCGAATATGCAGTTATACTGGGGGAATGGGGATAACAATCCCAAAACGAATCAGTCAGGCAATTCTCAACTCCCTTTCTGCCGGAGTGGTACCCCGGATAGGGTTGGAATACATTGCCGTTGGGCGCAAACGGGAAATAGAAACAGCCCTGGGAGATTTTGAAAACTTAAGTGAAGGCGCCGCAGCATTCCGTTTTATCATAGGACGTTACGGAAGCGGAAAGACATTTTTCCTCCAGGCGCTGCGAAACTATGCGTTGGACAGAGATTATGTTTGCGCCGATGCGGATCTTTCGCCGGATAAAAAACTAACCGGCTCTGCCGGCGCCGGACGGGCTGCATACCGGGAACTGATGCAGCGCTTATCCACCAAGATCAGACCAGATGGCGGCGCACTGGAAGCCCTTATTCAACGCTGGATCAACAAAATACAAACGGCGACCATTCAAGAAGGCTACGCCCAGGAAGAAAGCGGCTTTGCATCCCGTGTGGAATGGAAAATCCATGAAACCCTCGGCGAAATGAAAGAATACGTACACGGTTTTGATTTTGCCTCTGTTTTATCACAATATTACAAAGCTTTTATTTCCGGGGACGATGAAAAGAAAAATGCCGCCCTGCGCTGGATTCGCGGAGAATATACAACACGAACAGAAGCAAAGCGGCTTCTGTTTGTCGGAGAAATTGCAACCGACGATTCCTGGTACGATTATCTTAAACTCTTTGCGTTTTTTTGCGTCAAACTGGGTTACAAGGGATTGCTGGTTTTTGTTGACGAAGGGGTAAACCTTTACAAGATTGCCAACCGCCGTTCCCGTGAAAATAACTACGAAAAACTCCTTGCAATTTTTAACGACATTATGCAGGGAAAAGCACAGTGGCTGGGTTTTTATATGGGAGGAACTCCCCAATTCCTGGAAGACGAACGGCGGGGACTGGCAAGTTATCCTGCCCTGAAAAGCAGGCTCGAAGAAAACCGCTTTATCCGTTCGGGCCACGTTGATTCGGGAAGTCCCATAATCCGGCTTTCCGCGCTTTCCAACGAAGAGTTATTTATACTGCTGGAAAGACTAACTGAAATTCACGCACTCCATTACGGTTACGACTCCTGGATTGGCGAAAATGAGATAACCGCATTTCTGGAACTTGCCCTTTCTTCCCCCGGCGCTGCGGAATTTATAACCCCGCGGGAAATTACCAGAGATTATCTTGCCTTGTTAAACATCCTTAAAGACGAAAGCAATGCCGACTATTTTGAATTAATACAACGGGAAGACCGCCGGGTAAAAGCCGCCAGTCCGGAAGAACTGTACGCTCAGTTTCAGGTATAGGGGATGAGCGTTTATCCGCGTTTTGCCCCTTTTATCCGTGAATACATATACCGTGAACGATGGAACACTTTACATCCCATACAGGAAAGAGCAGCAACAGAAATTTTCGACTCAGGGGATCATGTACTCATTGCTGCGGGAACCGCAAGCGGTAAAACAGAAGCTGCATTTTTTCCTGTTCTTTCGATATTGGATGCAGTTTTTAACAACGGCATGAAAACGCTGGTTGTATATATTAGTCCGCTTAAGGCGTTGATCAACGATCAGGCCAAAAGGCTGGAACATCTGCTTGCTTCCGGAAGGGATTCGCATGAAGGATTAATACCGGTTTGGCGATGGCATGGAGATGTGGATAGCGGAAGTAAAAATCGTTTTACGGATGATCCGTCGGGGATTCTGCTTATTACTCCTGAATCCTTGGAAGCGCTGCTTCTTCGTAAAAACCGGGAAGTTGCCCGTATCTTCAGCGCCCTGTTGTATGTTGTAATTGATGAAGTTCATGTTTTTATGGGAAGCGATCGCGGTTCCCAGCTTATCTGTCAGCTTAAACGCATTGAAAGAGCAAACACAGACTGCGTTGTTCAGCATGTTAGACGCATTGGACTCTCTGCAACACTTGGAAATTACGAGGGAGGCCGAAACTGGCTTTCTCAGGGAACCAGCATAAATACATCTTTAGTAGAAGATGATAACAATACCGGCAAAGAACTCAGTCTTGCACTGGATTACCATGTACACAACCTGTCCGGCGGCATGGTTACACAACGGCATAAATCAACTTCTTTTTACCATGCGCTGTATAATCAATGCAGAAACAAACGGGCAATCATCTTTACCAACAGCCGGTTGGAAGCTGAAGAATGCGCTGCCTCCCTTGGTACGCTGGCAAAAACACAGGGAGAACCGGACATATTTCAAATTCACCACGGGAGTGTTTCGGCCATGTTCCGGGACGAAGCGGAAGAACAGCTAAAATTCGGCGAAGGCCCTCAGGTAATTTGCGCTACCGCTACATTGGAACTGGGAATTGACATAGGAGATCTTGATCGAATTATTCAACTGGGACCGCCCTGGTCGGTGTCTGCTTTTGTACAACGACTGGGACGATCGGGAAGACGAAATGGCCGGGCAGAAATGTACTTTAGCATTACCGGCGCTGCTGTAAATGCAGGTTCCGGGAAATACCCTGTCAATGAACCGGAATCGATACCATGGGAACTAATTCGCGCAATGGCTGTTATACAGTTATATCTGGAAGAAAAATGGATAGAACCGCCGGAAGAAAAAAAACTTCCCTACAGTCTTCTTGTTCACCAAACATTGGCCATACTTGCTTCGCTGGGTGAACACAGGGCGGAAACCTTAACCGGTTTGATCCTTTCGTTTCCTCCTTTTAGGGAAATACCTGTTAAAGATTTTCGTACACTTATAGCATGGCTTACAGACAGCAATATTATCGGAACCACGGAAGAAGGAACTTTGATACTGGGCATAGAAGGAGAACGCATTGTCAACCGGTACAGTTTTTATCCGGTTTTTCCCGGCGAAGAAACATTCCGTGTTGTACTGGAAGGCCGTGAAATAGGTACGGTTAATTTTGTTCCCGATCCAATGTCAGTACTTGTTGTAGGCGGACAACGGTGGATCGTAAAAACCATTGACGGACAAAAACGGGAAATCTGGGTTACTGAGACCAAAGACGAAGGAAATGAAAGATTATGGCGCGGCAGAGGCGGAAAAACCCATAATCGCATTGTTGAAAAAATGAAGCAAATTCTTAAAGAAAGTAATGAATTGAATAATAAGTATCATTTTTGGAACCCAAGGGAAAAATACCCCTATTTAAGCACAGCCGCCTGCGAGGCTTTAAAAAGAGGCTCCGGCATTGCCCAAATTCTGGGCATTACAGACTACCCGCTTGTCTATTGTGAGAATGAACTCAATTCAGACAAAGAAAAAACTGCCACTTCGGTTCTTTTTTTTCCATGGTCAGGAAGCGCAGGAATGAGAACTATTACTGCAATTTTTGGAAATAACGCAAACAGAAAGATCCTCCGTATTGTTTCTATGGAAGATAACGAACTTTATTTCAACATCACAACAAAACTCACCCAGGATGAATTCAGATCCCTGCTGATTGAAATTTTACGCAAAGCAATTAATTCTTTTGACAATAATACTGAAAATTCAGAGCTTCTCGGCCATAAAGAAATCCCCTATACCGACAAATACGATTACCTTCTGCCGCCTGAATTGCTGAAAAAACAATACGTAGCCAATATGCTGGACAAAAAGGCCGCGGAAAAACTGCTGGGTGAACTCTAAAGTAAAATTATTGTCTTTTTTCAGCTAAAGAATGGTTCTAAAGCTGCCGATAATCGCAATATTGAAAGCAAAGACGGTGCACAGCAGGCCTAAAAGCCTCAACGTCCAGGTGCATCGTCTTTTTTATTGTCTATAACCTGACAAAAAATCCCCCAAACGGGTAATTGCCTCTTTCAGGGTTTCCCTTTCAGGTAAAAAAACAATCCTAAAATGGTCCGGCTTATCCCAGTTAAAACCGGTTCCCTGTACCAAAAGAAGATGCTTTTCCCGAAGCAAATCAATCACAAATCGTTCATCATCAGTTATATTAAAGCGTTTACAGTCAATTTTGGGAAAACAATAGAGAGCGCCTTTTGGGGTTGTTACCGAAAGACCGGAAATCCGGTTTACCAGTTCTACCGCAATATCCCGCTGTTCTTTAAGCCTGCCTCCGGGAAGGAGGTATTCATTAATGCTTTGGAAACCTCCCAAAGCCGTTTGAATGCCAAATTGGGCAGGCATATTGGCGCAAAGCCTCATATTGGAAAGCATATTAAGCCCTTCAATATAACCGGCTGCACTTTTTTTGTTCCCCGAAAGGCTCATCCAGCCGGAACGGAGTCCGGGGGCACGATAAGCTTTGGAAAGGCCATCAAAACTTATAATAAAGTTATCCGGGTTAATAGAAGCCATGGGTATATGTTTCGCCCCGTCATAGGTAATACGGCTGTAAATTTCGTCGGAAAAAACAATAAGTTCATGCTCAGCGGCAATGGCGGCTATACCTTCCAGAATTTCCCTTTCATAAACCGCCCCTGTGGGGTTATTGGGATTAATAACCACTACTGCCCTGGTTCTGTCTGTTACTTTGGAACGTATGTCCGAAAGATCAGGGTTCCAGTCAGATGCTTCATCACAGCGGTAATGGACAGGTTTTCCCCCGGCCAGTGATACCACGGCGGTCCACAGGGGGTAATCCGGCATGGGAATCAGTATTTCGTCTCCGGAATTCAATAAACCCTGCATGGTTATGGTGATTAATTCACTGACCCCGTTGCCAATGTAAATATCATCTATCCCCACATCCATGATCCCTTTTGAATGGAGATCCAGCATAATGGCATTACGGGCCGAATAGAGACCCTGGGAATCACCGTAACCCTGGGCATCTTTCATATTACGGATGATATCATGAACAATACCGTCGGGGGTGTTAAAGCCAAAAGGAGCTGTATTGCCTATATTTAGCTTTATCAGGGTAAAACCTTCCGCTTCCAGTCGTTTTGCTTCCTGAAGTACCGGCCCCCGAATGTCGTAACAAACATTGTCCAGTTTGCTGGATTTATTAAACATTTTCATTGTTTTTAGTTTTATGTCCTATACAGGTAATCACCTGCTTTTCCTGTGTATGCCTGAAGGACTGTCGCATATACTTCCGTATCCATGCGCTTTAGTTCTCTATCCCAGTTATTCCGGTTAGGCAGACTCTTTTTTACCCGCTCTTTTGCTGCAGATGCTTCTTCCTTCAGATTTCCCGAACGAAGCGGGAGGAATGCCGAGAGGGTTTCGTTCAGGAAATAGGCCGACAGGCCGGCAGGAATACTTTCCCGGCCATGTTTGGCAAGCAATACAAAAGCGTCTGCCGCCCCTTCAAACCGGCGGGAAAGAAGTTGGGCAAATCCATAATACCAGCGCAGCCATTCAGCCTGACCGCCTTTTACCTTCGCTTCTCCGGAACATCGCTGTTCCAGAAATTCAATTGCACCCTGAAAATCTTTATGAAGAATACGGGCGGAACAAAAGCTAAGGGCATTTTCGTCTAAAAGGCTTTTTTTCGCTATTGCAAGTTTTTTTTCCAACCCGGTTACCGATTGAACATCTGATAATACCAGGTAACTATTTATCAATAATTTTACCAGCCGTGAGTTGTATTGACTCTTCTGAAGTACTTTATTTTCCAATTCCTGAACCAGGGCAGGCCAGTCTTCTTTTTCCAGCAGGGTATAAACCCTGTAATTAAGACCAAAGTAAATGTCGATAAAGATAAGCGCACCAATGATCAAAGGAGCCAAAAACCATCCGGAATGCCAAAACTGCAAGGAAAGATCCTTCCCAAGGATTACCAGAGGCATAATATATATCACCCCCAGAAAAAGAAGCATTAAAACATTAAAAAAAATAATTACCGATTTAAATTTCAATAGATTCTTCCCATGCCTTAACAGATAAGCCATTTTCAAAAGACCAATATCCGTTGCTTTTTTTTGACCTATGTATTATAATACTAAATTGGAGGTATCTTAGTCAATTTCAATTGACTTTTTGATATGAAAAATTTTTCTCTCAGAGACATCCCCATTGGAAGCTTTTTCAGCGAGCCGGTATATCTGGATGAACAATTTATTATAACCGCCCCGGAAGTAAATTTTTCTTCTGAACTTATTAAAGCACTGCAAAACTGGGATTTCAGAGTGTTATTGAGCGATGGAGAACCCCAAGAGGAATATTCCGGCACCGAAGAAGTAATCCATGAAGACGGCTCTGCGGAAAAATCCTTTCTGACCGACGGCAGTGAAATCCAGAATGCAGAAAAATTATACGCAGATTTTTTAAAATATGTAGAAAACCTTTTTACCCAATTAATCAGCAAAAAAGAACTCAATTTTAATCATATTTCAGAAAAGGTAAAGGAACTTTGCGATATTATAAGGGAAAACCGGCGGTATTTGCAGCGTGTTATGAAAAATGATATTTCTGAAGGCAAAAATTACCTTGCATCCCATGCATTAAAATCAACGATTATTGCTATCATCATCGGCAGCTTTATCAAACTGCCGAATCACCGTCTTATTGAACTTGGTGTGGCAGCTCTGCTCCATGAATCGGGAATGATCCAGCTTCCACCTCAGACATACATGAGCGACAGACCACTTTCCAACCAGGAAAAGAAATTAATCTTAAGTCATCCAATAATCGGTTTTAATCTTTTAAAAAATTTAAACTTTCCCCTGGTAATAAGCCTTTCGGCCCTGGAACATCACGAAAGGGAAAATGGTACAGGTTATCCGCAAAAACTAACCGGAGAAAAAATCAGCCTTTATGCCAAAATTATTGCTGTGGCCTGTTCCTACGAAGCCCTGACCACTACAAGACCCCATAAAAGCGCCAAGGATGGTTATTCGGGAATGCTTGACCTGTTAAAAAACGAAGGCAAACAGTACGACGATACAGTTATTAAGGCTCTGGTTTTCTCGTTTTCCATTTATCCAATCGGATTATATGTACTTTTATCCAACGGCAGAAAAGGCCAGGTGGTAGATATTAACCCGGAAAACCCAAAATACCCTTTTGTACAGGTATTTGGTGAATTAAACCCCGACGGAAAAAACAAAGTCCTGGAAACATCCCAGGACGGTGTACATATTAAACGGCCTCTGCAAAAAGAAGAAATTTCCTAAAAAGAATACGCTGCCGAAAGACCTGCTTCCATTCCGTATTCCCTGGTTCCCTTATTATTTTTGGCATTATTAATTACCGTTCCTCCAAAATGACCCGAAAGCGTAAGCGAAGGCAGAATTTTCCAGCTAACCCCCGATAAAATTCTGGTTGAAGTTTCTGGCGTTCCAGACGGGCTTGTTTGGGTGTTTTGCGCCTTATTCCAATCCCAATGAATGTCATGTTCCCCCTGAAGCTTAAAAGAAATATCCAGAGAAAGCAGGAGTTTTTCCGTCCTGGCGGAAACTCCGATAGCTGCCAGGAACATGTCCCGGCCTTCTTTATGACCGAACCATTTATAGCGGAGATCCTTACTGCCAAGGTCGGAAGAACGGCGCATCCAGATCATGCTTGCAAAGGGAGAAGACAGCATATACAAAAACGGTTCGGTATATACCACTTCTGCATACCAGGAAAGGATCCAATCGGAAAATGAATGGACATACTCAGCTCCCAAAAGATACCCCATGCCTGTAGGAGGCTGATCAGGAAAATTGTTTTTTTCATAGGGAGTAGAAAATTCATTCATTACAAGCTGCCCGTACAATACCCAGCCTGGAAGGAATGCCCATTCTACATCAAGGGATAAAAGGGAACCGGTTAAGTCTCCTCCATCCCATCCAAAATAATCTTCCCAGGAAAAAAAGGAATGAAAAATCATCATGGGATTCAGATAACGCAGTTCCAAAGGGGAATTTCCAACCATTACCCCTTCGCTAACACCGATGGAAAGCCGGTCAAAAAAACGCATATCAAAACGGTGCATGTAAAAATACCGGTTGGTTGTATCTTTTAGATCATTGCCATTTTGATTATATATAAAAGGGTTATTGGTATCGATCAACGATTTACCGTTTCCTTCCAGACTCATGGGCATTTGACTTATAAAGAGAGAATATTTAAAACTCTTTCCGAAAAAAGAAAGTCTGGTAAAATCATAGTAATCGGGATTGTCCGATACGGCCAGGTTTCCCGTCTTGCCCGGACCAAAGGAAACCTTGTCCCGGCCAAGCTGAAAGTTCCACCAGGAACCCCCGGCAGCGGTATAAGCACGAAGCGGCACATTTAGGTCAAAACGGGCCTCTTCCCAGGGTATATTGGTTCCCCAGGAACTGACAGGGTTATTGTAGTACCATGGATCTGCGGCAATTGCCGGTTCAAAAAAAAGTTCAATTCGGTCGGCAAAAAAGAGATGCAGCGGAAGGGAAAAAACAGCCTGGCTTGTATTGTCTTGTTTCAGCCATTGTACATCGTCATTTGAACGGTAACGTCCTTCCAAAACAGCTCTGCCATGAACGGCAAAAGCAAAGTTTTCGGTTTCAAAAGAAAGCTGCGGAAAAAGATTGTCCAGAAGATGTTCATACCGCAATCGTAACGGCTGGGAAAGCAAATCCGGATCAATATCGTCCAGAATTACCAGTACCTCATCCCTTGAAAGCGGAGGGGTCAGAGACAGAAAACTCTTTCCCTGTGAACGGACAATCGCACGAAGATCTTCCAGCAAGGGATCCCCTGCAGAAATCATCGTAAAAGGATCGGAAAAAAGCGGTGCCATACTGAAAAAAAAGAACACAATTAATAGATAATAATACTTTAACTTCAACATATTAAGTTTACTGTAACAAAACCGGAACAAAAGGTAAATAACTCAATTAAGGCTGTCCCAAAGCATCAGATTTTGGAACAAGCTGAATTACCTGCGGTATTCCTCATAGCACGCAACCATGGAATCCACAAAACGTTCCATTGTATAACTTTTGGAAATTTCTTCCGACCTTGATCCCATATTTTTTCGCATAACCGAATTGTCCAGTACTGCTATTGCCTTTTCCCACAGTTTTGAATCATCTTCCAGCGCCCAGCCGTTTTCACCGTTTATCACCATGTCTTCAATACTTTTATCCGCTGCAGCAATAACGGGAAGTCCGGCAGCCATTGCTTCTATAAAAGTAATGGGATGAACTTCGCTGTGGCTTGCACTCATAAAAAGATCAGCAGCGGCATAAATATGTTTAATTTCGTCGGGCCACTTTAAATAACCGGTAAAAAAAACCGAATTACTAATACCCTGTTCGCTGCAATACGTTTCCAAAGCCCTCCTGTCAGGACCATCTCCCACAAGAACAAGACTGGCTTTGCGGCGGCTGATAACTTCTTTAAAATTATCCAGTACTGTCTGTACGTTTTTTTCTGCTCCCAGCCTTCCCACAAAGACAATTACATCTTCGCCTGATTTTGCAAAACGTTCCTTTGTTCTTCTGCCCTCTTCTTCCAGTTCTGCTGAACGCTCATAAAAATGAGAAAGATCTATCCCGTTGGGAATTACACGGACAGGTCTCGGATGCTTAATATGCGCCAGATAATCGGCATTTTTATGCGAAGGGGTAACAATACAACGCTGCCCGCGGAGTACATGCTTAAGATACTGAGGAAGCTTTCTTTCCATTATTATATTGGCCGGAGGAGGCAGGTAATAAACATAATCGGGATAATACGTATGAAGCGTATGAATCGACGGAATGTTGAATTTTTTGCTTACCATGCGGGATGCCAATAAAAGGCTGAATTCGGAATGAGTATGAATGATATCCAGGTCAAGGTGCTTTACCATATCAACAATCTGTTTTTTTACAAACATTCCGATACGGTGCTGGGGTTCGGTAGGAAACTGAATGGAAAAGAGCCGGAATACCCCTTCCTCTTCTTCTGCTTTGGGATGTTTTACGGTAAATACATATACCTTATGCCCCCGTTGTTCCAGCCCTTTTTTTAAAGCCCGAATCACCGTTACCACTCCATTTACCTGCGGAGCATAGGTGTCGCTGAAAATACCTATATTCATACTTCGATTTTAGTATTTTGCCATACTAGAAAAAAATCATCAATCCTGATATTGTTTTTTTATGTTACATCTTGGCGTTATATTTTTAACAATTTTTCTTGCTCTAATGGTATGCATTGGTGTTTGGGGAATGAAGCGGACAAAAACTCTTGGGGATTTTTTCCTTGGTGGCCGGACTCTGGGGCCGTGGGTTTCGGCAGTCGCTTACGGAACAACGTACTTTTCCGCGGTAATTTTTATCGGTTTTGCAGGAACCCAGGGCTGGCAATTCGGCCTTAACGCACTGTGGATTGCATTGGGAAACGGGCTTATCGGCGCAGGACTGGCATGGCTTGTTCTGGCACGCCGTACGCGGCGTATGACACAAAACCTGGATACCATGACCATGCCCGAATTTCTCCAGGAACGTTACGGCGCCAAACATTTAAAGCCCCTGGCAGCATCAATAATCTTTTTCTTCCTGCTCCCCTATTCGGCATCGGTCTTTAAAGGACTTGGACACCTTTTTGAAAAAGTCTTCGGCATTCCTTATGATATTGCCCTTCTTGTTATGATCGCCTTTACCGGCATCTATCTGATTCTTGGCGGTTATTTTGCAATTGCAATAGCCGATTTTATTCAGGGAATTATTATGTTTGCCGGCGCTGCGGTTATGGTTGCGGTAATAACCGGAAAGGGCGGCGGTCTTTTTGCAATGATAGGACAGGCGGCAGAAGCCTATCAACTCCACATTCCGCCTGACAAACAGCCCACTGTTTTAACCATAGCAAGCCTTGTATTTATGACCAGCTTCGGCACATGGGGATTACCCCAGATGACTCAGAAATTTTACGCAATCAAGAATGAACAGGTTATTCCCAAGGCGGCTATTGTTACTACAGTTTTTGCTTTAATGATTGGTTTTGCAGCATATTCTACCGGGGCTTTTTCCCATGTATTTTTTAACCTGGATACCATTCCCAGGAACACCGCCGGAGCAATTGCCTACGATCTAATTGTCCCTACCCTGCTGACACAGCATTTGCCGGAACTGCTTTTGGCGATAATACTCGTCCTCGTACTTTCCGCTTCCATGTCAACGTTGTCATCGCTGGTACTGGTTTCTTCGTCTTCGGTGGCAATAGATCTCTACCCTGCACGGGTAGACACCAAAACAGGAAAGGATCGTTCCGTTGCCATGATGCGTTTTCTTTCGGCAGTCTTTATTGTAATTTCGTATTTTATTTCCCGGTTTCAGATCACCATTATTGTTTATCTGATGTCCCTTTCCTGGGGAGTAGTATCCGGCGCTTTTGCCGCGCCGTATATATTGGGACTTTATTCCAGACGGGTAACCAAGGCCGGGGCCTATACCGGGCTTGTTACCGGAGTGGCAACAATGATCATCCTGTTCTTTGTTCTGGGTTCGTCGAGGTCTCCTCTGGCCGCATCCATTTCCATACTGCTGCCTTTTGTTGCGGTGATTATTGTTTCTGCTTTTACAACGCCTCCCGACAAGGCGTTGCTGGACAAAGCCTTTGAGTGAATTATATACCTTGCTGGGAGATGAAGCGGCAGCTCTGGGAGCTATACATGCCGGCTTAAGCGCAGCCTACGGATACCCCGGTACGCCTTCAACCGAGATAATGGAATTTCTCCAAATTAAGGCTGAGGAAAATAATTCTTTTACGGCAAAGTGGTGTACAAACGAAAAAACTGCATTGGAAGCGGCTATGGGAACTTCCTTTGCAGGCAAAAGGGCACTTGTAACGATGAAGCATGTAGGGCTAAACGTTGCATCGGATCCTTTTGTAAACAGCGCCCTTCTGGGAATTAAAGGCGGGCTTGTAATTGCCGTTGCCGACGATCCGGGAATGCACAGTTCCCAGGGTGAACAGGATTCCCGTTTTTATGCATTCTTTGCCCTTGTTCCATGCCTTGAACCGCGAAGCCAACAGGAAGCCTACGACCTCTGCAGGGAAGCTTTTGATTTATCGGAACAATTTCATCTGCCGGTAATGCTTCGTCTTGTAACCCGTCTTTCCCATGCCCGTTCCGCTGTTTGTACAAAACCAAAACGAGAGCAAAACCCATGTTCAAAAGCAGAAGATAAAACACAGTGGATGCTATTACCGGCCTATGCCCGGAAGAACTACATATCGCTTATTAATAAGTATGATGAGTTAAAACATTGGTCTGTAAATCATCCGCTTAACAAACTGGAAATCGAAGACCGGGACAATACTTTTACTGTAATCACTTCCGGTATGGGAGGGAATTACTACGAAGAAAATCTAACCGATATAATTGCTAAACACGGTAAAGCTCTTTCCCGTCTCCATATTGCCGCCTATCCGCTGCCCGAAGACTCCATACAAAAATTGTGTGAAAAAGCAAATGAAGTGCTGGTAATCGAAGAAGGCCAACCTCTTATAGAAGAAAAACTTCGGGGTGTGTTACCCAAGTCTATTAAAATCAGAGGACGTTTGGGCGGCAGTAAAGAACCTTGTTTACCGCGAACAGGCGAATTGGATCCGGACAATGTAAGATTTGCCCTGGGTCTTAACCCCCGTTCTTCGGTACTGGACATCCTGCCTGCCGGTAATATTGCAGTTCAATTTGCCGAGGGGAAAGTTGGCCGTCCGCCGCAGTTGTGTCAGGGATGCCCCCATGCAGACAGCTACGAGACCCTAAATAAGGTTGTGTCCCAACTGGACAATAGTCCCGGGCATCCAAAAATAAGCATTACCTCTGATATAGGCTGTTATTCCCTGGGCGCCGGGCCGCCCTATTCCGCCATTGAATCAATTGTCTGTATGGGCGCCAGCGTAGGAATGGCCCGGGGAGCGGCCGATGCCGGGATTCCTTATGCATTTGCCGTTATTGGCGATTCTACATTTATTCATTCCGGTATTACAGCGCTTATTGATGCGGTTGAAGCAAATACCCCTATGACGCTTATCATTCTGGATAATTCCA
The DNA here is from genome assembly GCA_009782955.1 of Treponema sp. Classification (GTDB taxonomy): domain Bacteria; phylum Spirochaetota; class Spirochaetia; order Treponematales; family Breznakiellaceae; genus WRIV01. The sequence goes on from WRIB01000006.1 coordinate 20,235, forward strand.
CCGTTGCCATGACAGGATGCCAGATAACTGCATTTCCTTCGGCCAAACTAAAAAACCTGATTCTGGGAACAGGGCTTGATCCCGCCCATTATCTGGAACTGGAAGCAAAAAAACAACTTGTCGAAGAAAATGCAGTAAAATTGCAAAAAGAAGCGGAATACTCCGGGCTTTCGGTAGTTGTATTTAAACGGGAATGCCTGGAAGTGGCCAGGAAACGGCGAAAACCGGAGATACAACATTGAAATGTGATTGTCTGATTGTTGGCGTAGGCGGACAGGGAGTACTTTCCGTTGCTGCCGTTATAGCCCGTTCTGCGACCAAAATCGGTTGTTCCGTGCGGCAAAGTGAAGTCCACGGCATGGCTCAACGGGGAGGCGCTGTCCTGGCTCATTTACGCATTGCCGGACAGGGAGAAACTATTTACGGAGACCTTGTTCCCAGAGGCAGCGCAGACCTGATTATTGCCATGGAACCCCTGGAAAGCCTCCGCTACCTTGCATGGCTTTCACCGGGAGGAATGGTAGTTAGTTCTGCGGATAACCTGATTAACATCCCGAATTATCCGGAAAAAGCAACAATAGAACAGGCAGTAAAAAGCCTTCCAAAATCATCGTTGATCAATGCCGAAGAGCTGGCCAGGGAAGCGGGTATGGTAAAAACGGTGAACATGGTAATGGTAGGCGCAGCTAGTTCCTTTCTGCCGATTCCGTCAGATGTCCTGGAAAGCACCATTGCAGAAATGTTTGCTGAAAAAGATCCAAAATTTGCAGAATTAAACAAAAAGGCTTTTTCATTGGGCTATGCTGTGAATTCTTCTCTTGACAATAACCCGTAAAAACATTTATGCTATGATTTGTGGAAAAAACCGCAATTATTGTAACCGATGAAGCAGAACGTACCCGTAAAATGGCCGAAGCCATTGCTGCAGAATTAACGGATTATAAAGTAATTTCCGTTGTTGCCAAAGATTTTGCGGGAACAGATCTATTGCCTGTAGCCCTTTGTTTTTTCGGAGCAGAAAATCCTGATCATGCTTCGTTTTCATATTTAAATAAAATGCTGCAGCATATTAATCTGGTTGACAGATCCTGCGGTATTTTTTCCGGTTCAGAAAAAGCCGCCCAATACCTCTGCGGCATGGTTCATGATTCGGAACTGACCCTTCGTGCCGAACCATTTTTGGGAGAGGGTGATATAAAAACCTGGGTAAAGAAAGTTATCGGTCAATAAAACCATAAAACAGAGGTTGCTTCGATGGCATTCAATCTTGATGCTTATATCCGGAAAGTACCTGATTTTCCCAAAAAAGGCATACTCTTTTATGATATCACCAGCATTTTAACTGCACCGGAAGCCTTTTGTTTCTGCATAGAAGCCATGGTTGATTTGTACAGCAAAAAGAACATTGACGCCGTTGCAGCAATAGAAGCCAGGGGTTTTGTTTTTGCCGCCCCTTTTGCGGCCCGCATGGGAATACCCCTGCTTCTGATAAGAAAAAAAGGCAAGCTGCCGGGCATTACATTATCCAAAAAATACGACCTGGAATATGCACAGGCGGAAATTGAAATTCACCGCGAAGATGTTCCTGAAGGGAAAAAAATCCTTCTTCTTGACGATCTTATTGCAACCGGCGGAACCCTTAATGCATCCCGGGAACTCCTTAAAGCAGGCGGAGCAGAAGTAACAGAAATCTTTGGTGTAGTGGGGCTTCCGTTTCTTAACTACGATAAAATTCTTGCCCCTACCCCCGTTACCACATTGATTCAATACCACGGTGAATGAACAAAAAATTCCAGCAAAAGCTCAATAACAGTTACAGAAAATTATAGCCCCTAGGAGAATCGAACTCCTCTTTTAAGATTGAGAATCTCATGTCCTAACCGATAGACGAAGGGGCCGAATAACGGTTGGATTACTATATAAAAACCTGGTTAGAGAGTCAAGAGCGCATTCTTCATTGTTGAGTGTTGTTTTCCTGCAGTGACCAGATCCGTCCGTTTTTTGCATAAACGCCGGCGCCCCTTCCTGTGCCTATATAATAATTTACAAAAGAAGGTTCAAATCCCTGACTGGCAAAAAGGTTCCGGTTTGCTCCCACCTTGATCAAGGAAAGAGGATTCCCGGCAAAGGCATCCTTGCCGATATTGGTAATTTTTCCCGGTATTGTAATTGAGGAAAGTTTATTGTTTATAAAGGCCCTTGGTCCAATAGACGAAAGATGTTCGGAAAGAACAAGTGTACTGAGCTGGTTGTCGGCAAATGATTCATACCCAATAGAAACGCAGCCGGAAATATCGATTGATTGAAGATGATTTTCTGCAAAAGCCATCGGTTCTATGGTAACAACCGTACCGGGAATAACAACGGATAAAAGTTCTTTACGAAAAAAAGCCTTGGTACCAATAATTGTTACAGGAAGTCCGCCAATGGTTTCCGGAATTACTACATTCTTATCCGCCCCGTTATAAGCGATAATGGTAATACCCCCAAAACGGTTTTGAAGTAATTCAAAATCTGTTACATCTGCTGTTTCAGCCGGATGTACTGTCTCTGAAGCCGCTGTGCCATCCGGTAATTCAGTTGATGGCGAGGAAGCTTGTGGAAATAAATACGCACAAAGAAAAAAAAGAGCTGGAAAAAACAATTTCCATTTATTCATTCTTTCTCCCGGAGAAAATTACAATGTATTTGGCGAATCAAGCAGTGCGGGAAGTCTCATAGACATTTCTATAAAACCCATACGCCGCTTCTTTACCGAAATATCCATTAAGGCTATACCGGCATCTTTTTCAATATGCAATGCCTTGATGGAAATCGGATCCTGTTCCGAAAGTCCTGCTTCGTCGGCAATGGAACCGCGAATTATTTTTTTTATCATAAATGTTGAAACAAAACCTGTTTGCCCTGTAGGACCAAGAATCATTCCAAAAAGCGGAGCAGCCATTCTTTCCTTGGTATCTTTTGCAGCCGCATCGGCCAGCGGCATTTCCGGCCGGGCGGCCGTCATGATAATTCTTTTTTCCTTAACATTGGTCTCTGTATTTGATAATTCCAGCACAACCAGTTCACCGGGCCTGTTGGAAAAAAACCTGTCCTGTAATGCGGGAATAAGAGAACCCTGAGCCGCCGTGATTTTTTCTCCGTTGATCGATTCTATAACAGCTCCTTCCCTGAACTGCTGTTCCCATGCGGGGGTAAAAGGCGCAACATAAAGTACCTCCGCCCGTTGCGAAGAAGAGGATCCTGTCTCGGCAATAGAAAGACCCAGCCACGGCCGCTCGGCTCTGCCTCCCTTAATCATCGCCGGAAGAGCAGCGGCAAGACGTTCGGCAGGGACGGCAAAATTAAGTCCCTGTAACCGTTCTATTCCGGCATAAACAATTCCTACAAGCCGCCCATCCCTGTCTATTACAGGGCCGCCGGAATTGCCGCCATTTACCGCAGCATCTATCTGGATTACATCTCCCAAAGGAAGAAAGCGGCGTCCCAGTGCCGAAACAATCCCCTGGGTTACGGTTTTTTCAAGTCCGACAGGAGAGCCAATAGCAAATACAGTATCTCCAATCTGCGGTATTACTCTGTCTACTACAGGAAATACATACTCAGGTTTTATGTCCGCTTTAATCAGCGCAAGGTCCATTGCTTTATCCCAGCCTATTACCCTTGCCCTGATTCGGGGACTGGAAGAATCTCCCATACGGATATATATACGCGAGTAACCTTTATATGCAGGATCAACATCGCTTGCGATTACATGGTAATTGGTAATTAAGAGACCCGATGAATCAACAAAAAAAGCCGAACCGATAAGTCTATCGGGATAGGTCATTCCCCCTTCGGTTCTCATTCCACGATCCACCAAAACGGTAGCAACGCCTTTTACCATATCACTGACGGTGTCCTTGCCCTCGGCATATTCACGCAAATGCCGGGGTATGGCAGTTGTTCCCCTTTTTTGATCAATGGCGACAAGGAAAAAAGCAGCAGTGCGTCGTTGTTTTTCTTCAACTGCCCGCTCAAGGAAAGGCAGCAAATCCTCCGTTGAAAGACTTTCAATTTCATGGGAACGCACGGCTGAAAGAAACGCCTTAAGATTGTTTTTCGCTTCCAGTGCCGCTTTTGCTTCTGCCAGAATTACACCCGGTTCCATGCCTGTACCTTCTACCGCAAAACCCAAAGCAGCAAGTGAACGGGCCATGGATGCCGCATCTTCCCAGCGTTTTTCACTAAAAGCAAGAACCTGAGCCGCCTTAAGGTTTTCCACTGCCTGGCTTTCCAGTGTATTAAGCAATTCCGACGTTTCCTGAGTAAATCCTGGTGCATGCCGGCTTTCCTCGCCATAGATAGAACGATAAGCGTAAATTTGATGAATAGCCTTAACAGGATTATCAATAACTGATTTTTCTATATCTTCCAGACGGTATTCGGAAGTTGATTTAACCGGCTGGAGTCTGTCTTCCTGTGTTTTACAGGAAACCAGCAAAACAAGCGCCAGTAACAGAACTAGAAAGATTATTCTGTATTTACAATATTTCAAAATCTTTATACTCATCTTTGTTCTGTTTCTCTTATACCATCACGGTAATTCCATGATTTTTTTATGCTTCCGTCGTTTTGCAAGGTTTCCGTATATTCATAGATTCCGTCCCCGTCCCAATCGCTTTCTGTCGAAAGTACCCTGTACGGTACATCTGGATCATAACGGCGAATTGTTTCCATTCTTCCGTCCATATCAAGATCAAGGTATTGAATAAACGGACGACCTAAACGAAATTCTGTTTCCGATACTTTTTTACCATTTGCTGTTACCGTAGATTTTACCGGAATTCCGCCGGACAGCTCAACCCTTTCTGTTTCCCCGGGAAAATCCGTACTGGGTTGTTCAAGAATTATTGCAAAAGAAAGCAGGCTCCGTTCCGTTATAGCTCCGGAGAAATCATCCAACTCCGGATAATCCGGCCCGCCCAATACCAGCGGAGCAAAACGAAGCGGGGTATAATAATAATCCAGAGGACGGGGGATATAACGTTTCGTACCCAGGTCAGCATTAAGCACCGCCGGGTACCGATCCCAGCGAATCAAGACGCCGGTATTCTGCGTGGTATTTGACGTAAAAACCAGACCGCCGTCCGAGCCAAGCAGTATACTGGCGAGCGCAGGCAACCCTTGCGCAAAACTGACATTCAAATCCGCAACCCCATCCTGATTGCTGTCGTAGTGATATTCAACAACCATACCGTTTTGATAGATTACCCATACTTCGATAATACCGTCGTAATCTCTGTCTTCTGTTATAACACCGGAAAACCGCAAAAGGTTTCGCCGGAGCAGTTCACGTTCGCTTTCGCTGCGAATTAGTCTGTTTATTGCAATGATCAGCTCTTTATCCAATATCGATACTGTTCCGGCGGTTGGCACTAAAACAGGGTGGTTGCCCGTTGTCCGCTTTGCTTCTCCCCGCCAGGCAAAGAGTTCCTCTACGGCCTGAGTTCCGCTTACAAGGCCCAGGTTTAATGCCGGTACAAGGGAAGCAGGATGAGGGTTTCCCACGGCACGGTAAGCGGCAACATACCTGCGGGCAAGTTCCCGGTCGTAAATAAAATGCGCTGCCATATAGGCCAACTCAGGATCAGAATTAATAAGGATTGGAAGCCGCCGAAGCGCCAGATCGATTAATGGGCGCAGGCTTTCTATAGAATCGCTCCGGGAAGCGTAATCAAACAAAACACGAACCGGAGCGGTTTCCCGGGGAAAACGATCCATAATAACGGTCAGGGTTTGCAGAAACTCAGTTTCTCCAATGTAGGATTGTGCAATTCCCCGTAGCGCAAGAAGCCGTAAAAATTGCGTTTCATATTTTTCAGGATCGCAATACCGCAGAGCATTAAGCGCTTCTTCAAAAAGCCTGAGCCCGGTAAGAGCTTTTACTTCCAGAAACCGCGCTGCTTCGGGGGTATATTGTTCCCAACGGTTTGTCGCTACAGCAAGGCGGCATTTTTCTACAACCGAAAGACGGGAATAACCCGCACCAGCCTGTAACAGCGCCGTAAAATAAGCAAGATCGGAAGAAACGTCGGTATAATCGGCCCCCCTTTCCAGGGCAATCAAGGCGCTGTCGGTTTTTCCGGCGGCGTGTTCTTGCTGCGCCCATTCCAGGTATCGTCGTGCAATGGCAGCATCGCCCGTATCGGAAAAAAGCCGTCCTTCCGCCGGAACCGGCGGCTGTATTGGCTGGGCAAAAAGTGAAAGCGAGACAAACAATAGGCACAAAACCAACATCGAAGACCGCATTACAATAAGTATACTACGATCATGGAAAAAAGCCCATCACCAATTACTCGAATAATTATTTCCCAACACCCGCTAAACACATCAATGCTCCCATATCGGTGAGGGAATGAACGCCCATTCAGGCCGGTAGGGTAGACCGCTTCTGCGGTCAATCAGAAAGTGGCTGCCGATTACGCATGTTTTGACATGGCTGCCGTCGTAGCACGCCAAATGGCCTTCATGGTCAACCATCCCCTCACCGACGTGGCAACATTAGTTTCGATGCATTTAGCGGCCATCGCCAATTACCTCAAATAATGCCTGTAAAGGGATGGTCTTGATTTATTTTAAGTTAGTGACTTATGCGGAAGTTTCCGCCTTTTCCTTTTGCGGCAATTCCAATAACGTTCGCACTTCTTCATCGGCAAGCGTCTCACGGGCAAGGAGGGCATCGGCAAGTTTTTCCAATCCGTTTTTTTGGCTTTCCAGAATGTCCTGGGCTGTATTAACTGCAGTAGTCAGAATCTTTTTTACCGCAGAGTCAATGCGCTTGGCGGTTTCTTCCGAATAATCTTTATGCCGGGCAATTTCCTTGCCAAGGAAAATCGGCTCATCTTCCTGACCGTAGGTAACAGGGCCAAGTTCTTCGGCCATTCCCCATTCGCAGACCATACGCCGGGCCATGTCGGTTGCCTGTTCAAGATCCTGTTTGGTGCCGGTGGTTGTTTCGTCGTAAAAGATTTTTTCCGCCGCCCAGCCGCCATAACAGATTACAATACGGTCTTCGATCCAGCCCCGGGTGCGGCTGTAACTGTCTTCTTCGGGCAGCGACATGGCCATACCCAACGCCCTGCCGTGCGGAACTATCGTAACTTTGTGCAGGGGATCCGCGTTTTTCAGAAAATAATGAAGCAGTGCATGACCGGCTTCGTGAATAGCCGTCATACGCCGTTCCCTGTCGCTTACAACAAGGGTCTTTCGCGCCACTCCCATAAGTACCTTGTCGCGTGCTTCTTCCAGGTCGATCATTTCCACAGCAGCTTTGTCTCTCCGTGCGGCAAATAGCGCAGCTTCGTTAATAAGGTTTGCAATTTCAGCGCCGCTCATTCCCGGAGTAGCGCGCGCAACTTTTGAAAGATCTATTTCGGTTGCCAAAGGAATTTTTGCGGCATGGATTTTGAGTATCGCTTCGCGTTCCTTTATATCGGGCATGGCAACCACCACCTGGCGATCAAAACGGCCGGGACGAAGCAACGCAGGATCCAATACATCCGGCCTGTTTGTAGCCGCCAGGATGATAACACCATCTTTGGAATCAAAGCCGTCCATTTCCACAAGAAGCTGATTTAACGTCTGTTCCCGCTCGTCGTGACCGCCTCCATAACCGGCGCCCCTGGTACGTCCTACGGCATCCAATTCATCAATAAAAATTATACAGGGAGCGCTGCGTCTGCCCTGTTCAAAAAGATCCCTGACACGGCTTGCACCAACACCGACAAACATTTCGACAAAATCGGAACCGGACATATGGAAAAAGTTTACACCGGCCTCCCCCGCCACCGCTTTTGCCATAAGCGTCTTTCCGGTACCGGGCATTCCTACAAGCAGCACTCCTTTTGGAATACGTGCGCCCATCTTGGTAAACTTCTGCGGGTCTTTTAAAAAGGAAACCACTTCCTGGAGTTCATACTTTGCATCAATCTGTCCCGCTACATCGGCAAAGGTAATTTTTTTCCCTTCGTTATGATAACGCTTCGCCTTGCTTTTTCCGAACTGAAAAGTACGTGAACCTGCGCCCTGCATATTCCTCATCATTATAAAAAAAAGGCCAAGAATTAATATAAAGGGAACAATGTCCAGCATTATCTTCCAGAACCCGGTACTCGCCGTTGCTCCGACAACTTTTATACCCCTCTGCATAAGAGACGGAATAAGTGATGGATCGGCATAGGGTATGAGGGTTTTAAAACGTACCTGTTCGCCGTTGTGAGCTCTCCGAACACCGTCGATTACATTATTATCAAAGATTTTAACTTCGAGGATTTCATTCTGTTCCATGTGCTGGATAAATTCGGAATATGCCATTTCCTGCACATTGGCCGGTTCGTTCCGGAAAAAATATGCGGCAAAGAGCCCTGCCATAGCCAGGAAAAAAAACAAAGCAAAATGATTGGGCCTACCGCCGGGAAGCAGGGGTTTTAAGGGTTTATTCGGTTTATCATCATGATCCATTTGTGAAGGATCCTCCATTAAATAGTATTGAAAAACGTATGTTTCCGTTTTTCGGAGTCTGCTCTCGTTTCCAAACAAGTTTGCCGTTTCGTGCTTCTGCCGCCCTGCCATTCCGGTCTTCAGCCAGAATCTTGCCTTCTCCGGCTGAACGAAACACCAGCGGGAAGCCGGCATAAAAAACTGATTCATTTGAATCAGTTTGCTGTTCACCGGCGATAACAGTTATATCATTCAGCTTATAAGCTCCTGTTCTTTTAATCAACACCGAAAAACCACGCTCAACAGTCTGCCGTGTTGTTTTTCTTGCCGTTATCCAGCCGTTTTTGTTTTCCAATCGTGTTTGACCCAGATCGACCGCAGTTTCTATGCCTTGGGCAAAAGAACGCAGTGTATCCCTGCGGGGATTTTTTCTATCATTATCATTTTTCGTAAGTATGTCCAAAGCCAGGAACAACGCTTCTTCGCGGATAATTGCCGGTTCAGCAAAAAATTGATCGGCTGAAAGCTGTAAACCCGTTTCCGCAGCTTGATTATCCCAGGCAAGTCGTTTTTCCGCTTCTTCCAACAGAAAAGACGCTGTCATGGCCTGGGTTTCTCCCAGACGCAAAACAGGATAGCGCCAATACGGAAACTGTTGATCCAGCAGAGGAATAAGAACATGGCGTATTCTGTTACGGAAAAAATGTTGATCATTATTGGTTTCATCGCTGCAATAGCCAAGGTTCCGTACTTTTAAATAAGCAAGAACTTCGGCACGAGAAATCGGCAAAAGAGGCCGTACAATGGGAATGGCATTTTCTGCCGTTGCAATAAGGCTTGAAAGAGCGCCAAGTCCAGCCGGACCGGAACCCCGAAGAAATGACATAAGTATTGTTTCCAGTCTGTCATCTGAGGTATGGGCAGTAACAATGGCATCGGCGCCAACACGCAACGCTTCTTCTTCAAGTGCTTTATACCGATAGTATCTTGCCGCACCTTCTATGCCCGTGCCATATTGCCGGGCATAGGAATTTACCGTGCCAGGAGGAATTTTTGTAACAGTTATTGGAATATCCAGTGTTTTACAAAGTGTAACTGCGGCTTCTTTATCGGCAGTACAGGCATTAGACGGCCTGATTCCATGGTTTACATGAAGGGCATGGAGTTTTAAATTCGCTGACAGTGTATCCGCAGCATTTTCCACGACGGCAGCCAAAGCCGCTGCCATGGCAGTAGAATCAGCACCCCCGGAAAGGGCAAGCAAGATTATGCGCCTTCCCGGGTTTTTAATTGAGAATGAGTTTAAGCTATTGCTTAAGCCATTAAAGACAGTATCTTCAAAGGATTCGGAAAAACTGGGGATTTTCCGGCGCAAATCCTTATCATTTTTCCTTTTCAGGTTTCTTGTCTGCAGCGGCGGCAGTACCGGCAGCAGGAGCACCGGTGCCTTCAGCTGTTTCTGCAGCGGCATCTTCAGCAGAGGCAGCCGCTTCAGCTTTGGCAAATTTTACCAAAGCCACTACCTGATCGGGGTTTGAAATCAGTTTTACCCCATCACCCAGAACCAAATCCCGTACATGAATCGCCTGGTTTGCCTTTAGGGCCGAAACATCCACTTCAAGCCGTTCCGGTAAATCTTTGGGCAGGCATTCTACTTCAACATCGCGAAGCGGAGTTTCCAGAATTCCCCCTTCACGAACGCCAATGGGATTTCCCTGAATACGGAGAGATACCCTGGCCCTGAGGAGCGCATTTCCTTCGATTTCATAAAAATCAACATGCAGTATAGTCCCGTCGGTAATATTCCGTTGAGTAGCTTTAACAAAAGCTTCATGAACATTACCGTTTACATCCACTTTAACAATGGTACTTTCAGATATACCTTTAACACTATTCATGAAATCAAGGGCATCCAGATCTATAGCTATCGACGATCCTTTGCGGCCGTAGAGTACCGCCGGAATACGGCCTGATTTCCTGAGTTTTCTCGCCTCTGCAGAACCTTTATTTGCCCTGTCCCGGGCCGAAAATACAACCTTACTCATAATAATTCCTACCTAAAAAATTTGGGCTTTATTATTTACCCTATTACTGGGACTCCAAGGTTCCCCTGTTACTGGGACGACAGGATTCGAACCTGTGAATACCGGCTCCAAAAACCGGGGGCTTACCGCTTGCCGACGTCCCAAAGGACTTATTCAAAAAATAACACAAATGGAAGGCTTAGACAATACCTGGTGATTCATACTATACTAAATCATGCGTTTTTCCCTAAAATTTGCGGCTCTTACGGTTTTTATTGCTTTTACTATAGCAAATTCCTGTAAAGAACCAACGGTACCGGCAGAAAAACCGGTGCACACGCCAGAAAAAACCACAAGCAGCTATATTACTATTGTTGCTGCCGGGGATAATCTAATCCACGACATCATTTATAACAGGGCAAGAATAAGCGGCGGCGAAGAACGTTTTGATTTTAGCGCCAATTATGCGCAGATTGAATCGATTATTAAAAAAGCGGACATTGCCTTTGTTAATCAGGAAACTGTATTGGGCGGAAGGCAATTCGGGCATTCAGGGTATCCGGTTTTTAACACCCCTCAGGACGCGGGATCAGCCCTAATAAACGCCGGTTTTAATGTGATAAACCATGCGTCCAATCATGTACTGGATAAAGGCGAAAAAGCAGCCTTTGCTACGATGGATTTCTGGGATTCTTTAGGGGTTCGTTATCTGGGTATCTTCCGAAGCGAAGAAAAACGTAATAATGAGCATCAAATTATCGAAAAAAACGGCATAAAGGTCGGGTTTCTCTCTTATACGTATGGTTTAAACGGTTTCCCCATTCCTTCTGATAAGCCCTGGATGGTTGGGCTTATCGACAAGGATATAATGGCCAAAGAAATCGACCGATTAAGGCCTTATTGCGATCTTTTGGTGGTTTCGATGCACTGGGGTAATGAGTTTCGTCATACGATTAGTGATTCACAAAAGGATCTGTCCAAGTTTATGGCCCTCCACAAGGTTGATGTTATAATAGGCCATCATCCTCATGTAACATGTCCTATAGAAGTAATTCCCAGACCCGATGGTGGAAATCTTTTTGTTTACTATTCATTGGGTGATCTTATGTCGCATACCCAATCGGACTTTACACCGGACACAATAACCGGCGGGCTGGCGTTTATTAAGGTAAAGAAAACCCAGGTAAACGATGTATCATCCTGTACCGTGGAAACAGCATTGGTCATTCCGACAGTATGCCACTACAACTACGACCGCGGGACACCATTTGTCGTTTACCCGCTGTGGGATTATACCGATGAACTTGCATCAAAGCACTATAAAAGAAACATGACGGTCGATTACCTTAAAAACGTTGCCCGACAGGTTTTCGGCATCCGGGTGCTTGAGAAAGAACAGTATGAACGGCAGATTGCATTACCGTAATGATTGCTAATAAACCTCCCGCTTGGTTATTTCAGGGCTTACCAGTACTTTTACCAGTTTTTTGTTTTCCTGCAGTTCCTTCAGCGTAATCTCTGTTTCTTCCAGGGGTACAACCATGGAAATAAGCGAGGTGGGATCGATGCGCTTGAATTGGAGCAGGTTAATGGCTTGCTGCCAGTTGTTGCCTATGCCGGCGCAGCTGCCGGTTATCCTTTTTTCCTGCAGGACAAATTCCACCGGGCGAAGTGAAGCGTAATCGTCGTCGCTGCAAATGCCGAACGCTTCCATTTTGCCGCCGCGGCGAACCATTTGGAAGGCCATTTCGTATGTTTTGGCGGTTCCTACCGCTTCGAGCACAAAATCAGCTCCTTCGCCGCCGGTAAGCCTTTTAACTTCCGCCACGACATCCTTCTCCGCCGCATTGATCACAAAATCCGCTGCCATTTTTTTTGCCATCTCCAGGCGGTCATTGTTGGTATCCACCACGATAACCGGTGTTGCTCCCCTGAGTTTGGCCAGGGCGGCGTGGATAATTCCCAGACCGGCTCCGATAACAACAAAACTGGAACCTATAGTAATACCCATTTTTTCACTGGCGTTAAGGCAACAGGTGATAGGTTCGATAAAAGCCGCCTGATGGTCGGTAACATCAGCCGGCACTTTGTAGATATTCTGCCAGGGAACTTTGATATATTCGGAATAACCGCCTGAAGTTTCGGCAGTATGAATACCAATTTGACGGAAGTTGCCGCACAACAACGGTTCGCCATGACGGCAATTATAACAAGTGCCGCAGGGCAGACAAATGTCCACGCTGACCCGGCCCCCGACGGCAATGCTGTCCGGAACTGTATCACCTTTTTCGACGACTACGCCGTAGAATTCGTGTCCGATAACAAGGGGCAGCAGGGCGGCTTCATCGGCGTATTTGCCGGTATAAGCGCCCCAGTCAGAACCGCAAATACCGCAGTACTTTATCTTGATCAGAACCTCGCCGCCGGAAATCTGCGGTACCGGAACTTCTTTAAGAACCATGCTGTATGGTTTTTCCAAAACCATGGCGCGCATTGTTTTCATTTTTAGTAAACCTCCTGATAAATTAGTATCCGCCGGCGGCCTCTTCGTCGCCGGAATTGAGATCAATGTCCTTAACCGCTATAGACCCGCCGGGAAGTTTTTTTGCCTCCTCGATAATTTTTATCGCCGAAGGCAGTCCAATGCCAAAGCGGTCTGCTCCACGTTTGTACATTTTAAGCAGGGTGTTCAGACTGCGTACACCACCGGCTATTTTAACTTTGTAGTCCGGTCCCACACATTCACGCATTAATTCCACATGATGCAGGGTTGTAGGAGCCTCGGAGAACCCCGTACCGGATTTGACATAATCCGCCCCGGAAGCCTGCACTATTTTACAGGCTTCTCTGATCTGATCGTCGTTAAGAAGCATGGCTTCTATAATCACCTTGAGGGAACTTCCGGAAGTTGCTTTCCGCACTGCAACTAAATCGTCCTCCGCTTGTTTATACCGTTTGGAAATAAGCCAGCCTACGTTCATTACCATATCGACTTCTACGGGATTCATGGACATAAAGTACACAGCCTGTTCCACCTTGGTTCGGGTCGCTTCCTGGCCGGAAGGAAATGCCAGGGAAGCGCCAAAAGCGGTATGTGTTTCTTCCTTCAGACGGCGGCTCATTTCCTCGTAATAAGCCGGCCAGGCAAAAGCGCAGCCGAACTCGTACTTTTTACAGGATTCAATAAGAGCGTCCAGGTCTTCGTAAGACGTGTTCAGTTTAAGTATGCTGGGGTCCATCATATAGGCAATGTCTTTAACGGTAAGGACATCTTTCCGGTATTCTTTCATTGGCGCTCCTTCCTGCCTTTCAGAAACACTCCAAAAGCCTGGTATTTTCTATGAATGCAATTCTTCCAGCTTGCCAAACTTTTTGCGGGCTTCCTGGAAAAGATCGGTGTATATCTTGTTGTACAGTACGCAGCCCACCGGCATTTGCCGGATCATCAGTTCTTCGCAGTTCATACATTGTGTACAATACTTTACGTCATCTTCCCTGCCTTCTCTCAATTTGAGCGGCGTAAGGGGATCCGAAAAAGACTGCCGGCCCAGACCAATCATATCCATCATGCCATCGTCAATGCACCGGGCACCCATGGCAAACATGGAAGATTTTTCCGGTTCAATGGACAGCAGTTTGTTTTTATTTCCCCGGAAAGACGAAAAGTGGGAACCAATTACTACTGTTTCGGGCTTGACTACTTTTTTGATTTCGTTGGCAAAATAAAAATGCATATATGAAAGATAAGGTTCGTCGCCGATAGCTTCCATGTAGGCCATGCTGCAATGCACATTTCCCAGGGATTCCACAAAGTAGGAAGCTCCCCGTTCTTCCAGACCTTTAACAAGATCCAGAGATTCACTGATGTCCATAAGCGGCGAATCAGGGCCTGCGCTGCCGGTACCGCCGGGAAATCCTTCCCATACAGAAAGTTTTGAACCAATTATAAAATTTGTGTCGTTTACTGCTTTTTGAATTCTTTCCATAAGATCGTATGCAAAACGGGATCTGTTTTCCCAACTGCCTCCGTATTTCCATTTCCGGTCGTTGTATGGCCGGAGAATCTGGGAACCCAAATAGCCGTGACAGAATTTCAGATCAATACCGTCCGCCCCGGCATTGGCGGCAATTTTGGAGGAAAGTGCAAACTGATCAATTATTTTGTCAACTTCTTCTTCGGTAAGCAGATCCCCTCCGCCCATACCGTACAGAGGCTTTACCGTAACCTTACGTGAAAAATCCGAGTCGCTTATTTCTCCGGAATGGGTAAGCTGAAAAACAATAATGGTTTTGGGATTTATCTCTTTTAACCGTTTGATAAAAGCGGTCAACGCTTTTTCGTTCCGGGGCATGATCTCAAGCTGAGTCTTTCGCGCCCGGCTTTCGTTGGTTACCGTAATAGCTTCCAGATCCACAAGACCGAATTCACCTTTGTAGAGGTTTTCATACCGCAAACAGGTTTTATCGGTGGGGTTTCCTTCATCATCAGAATCCACACATTCCATGGGCTGTGCAAAAAACCGGTTTTGACAGGTATAGGATCCTATTTTAATCGGAGCCAAAAGTGTTTTTTTATAATCCATTTGTTACCTCCTTTTTCATTTGGTAAAGAGCTTGTCGGTTCTTCCTTCATAGGGCGCTTCTATCATCAATGGTTTAAGGAAATCTATCGTTTTCTTTACCCCATCCATACGGCTCATCAGGACATCTTCATGTTCATAATTGAAAACATAATCATATCCGGTCAGGTACAGCTCTGAAATTAGTTTCTTCCAATCCACGCTGCCCCAGCCGGGAATACGAAACCGGAAAGAACGATCAAGTCTGGCCCATCCGTCCTGCATGTACATATTGTATCCGCCTTTCATCATATTGTGTTCCACAATTTCACAGTCTTTGGCGTGGACTACAGCTATACGCCCTTTAAGGCAGTCGATAAAGGTTTGAAGGTTAATTCCGGCAAAAAGGATGTTTGCCGGATCAAGGTTAATGGCAAAAGCAGGATGATTATCAACAATTTCCAGACAACGCAAGGCCGACTGGGTGTCGTAAATAATATTGTTCGGATGAGGTTCAAAGGCCAGCTTTATTCCGTATTCCTGGTATTTGTCCAGAATAGGACGATACTTGGCCACAAATTGTTCTTCTTCGTATTTCCAGCCATCCGGTTCCGGCCAGTCGTTAATGTGGCCGAAATTCTCGATACCCGAAAAGGCAACCACCGCCGGAACTTCCAGGGCGTTGGCAAGCTGGGCCGAACGGATCAGGCTCTTGGTACCGAAGGCAATTTTTTCTTCTTTTGTGCCGGAACAGATATTATCCGTACCGGGACCGTAAGGACCCATGACCAGGAGTGAATCCGCATGGTTGCTGATTGCTGAAATAAAAAGACCGTGGTTTTTAACCATGTCGTTTAGCTTTTTTGCATTATCGCCTTTAAGAAGTTCGTCCGCATCAACCTGTCCGTTATCCTGGTAAGAAGGAATTTCAATGCATTGATACCCATGATCCGCCGCCAGCTTTGTTACCTGTTCCAGCGGCATTTCTGAAAAATTCACTACACAAAAACCTATCTTCATGGCGTTCTCCTCTAAACATATATAACTGCATTGTACATGCACATACAGCCGTTTGCAACAAAATTATTCAATCACATTTTTTAAGGCTTGTTAATTTTTTTGTATACTCTGCCGCCGTGGGTATCAAGAGGATATATCGGGAAACAATCCGGCTTCTAATATGCCCGTGGATTACAATTTTACCAGTTCATAGGTTTTACTGCCGAGGCCGATGGCTGCTCCGTGGTTGATGGTTCGTATGCCGTTCCGTGATTCCATTCGCTGTATGAGGCTTCTTCCGTCAGGGGCGGCGTATACGAGGTCAACACAGGCTTGGTCGAGGGCCACGGGGTCGAGGGAAGAAAGAATACCGATGTCGTGCATATCGGGAGCGGCGGGGTTGCCCATACAATCGCAGTCTACTGAAAGGCGGTTCATTACGTTGATATAAAGGATTTTACCGTTCAAACTGTCAACAACGGATTTTCCGGCCTCTGCCATTGCGTCAAGAAATGCGTCCTGGTCCGGACTCCTCCATCCGGTATTCTTCGCTTTTCCGCCGGAGTGTATCCATGATTTGCCCTCAGCGGACGCGATACCAATGGAAATGTTCTTTATTGCTCCGCCCAGGCCGGCCAGTTGATGACCTTTAAAATGGGAAAGGACAATGTAGTAATCGTAATTGGCAAAATGCGCTCCTACAAAATTTTCCCTTAGTCTTGTTCCGCCTCGTACAGGGAGGCTTATAGAGCCGTTTTCGTCCAGTATGTCCACGTTCGCGATGGCGGTGAATCCATGATCCCGCGCTACCTGTTTGTGATATGCCGTACTTGACCGCCTCCCACCGGCGACTGTGTTGGATTCAACGATAGTACCGTTTAGAGATTGTACCAGGTTCTTTATTAATGCAGGTCGTAAATAGTTGCTGTTGGGCGGTTCACCTGTGCTGATTTTTACCGCTACTTTGCCGCTTGGCCGTTGACCGAGTGCATTATAAACTGCCGCCAGTCCGGCAGGGCTTATGTCGGAGGTAAAGTATACCTTTGGTTGTCCGGTATGGCCCGGTTCTACGGGTGTTTCGGGGATACCTGTCTGATTTTGGACGGGTTGTTGTGCTACGGCTTTTGCAGTACAGCCTGAACAGGACAGTAAGACGGATATAGAAAAGCATAACACTAACGATACCGCAGCCCTAGCAAATGAAAAAAGGTGTTTGTCTTGCATATAGTATTCTCCTTAGTTTTTTAAAAAGTGTTAACCAGAGATAAATTAAAGCAGTATGCCGCTCGTTTTCGGGCAGGCTAATTCCATAACGTATCATTGTATATCACTGCAAAAAAGTCAAGAAAAATGTGTTTTTTGAAAAAAAGTATCAGTGTTGTATCAGTCAGGGTCAATGCAAGATTTGTGAGAAAGAGGCTCACAAATTGGTAGTTATCGGTGGCAGTTATCGAGAAATCCTCGGCAACTGAAATGTCAGCCTATTTTCTGCAACCAACGGGTGCAGTTTTTATTTTGTGGAGTTGCTAAGTAATCCTTAGTAACTGAAATTTCTACCCAATTTCTGCAGCTGGTGAGTGCAGAAATTCATGTATTCATTTTTCGCTATCTAAAATAGATTCGGCGATCAGTGATCGCCGAATTGCTCCGGTTTTATTACATTAATTCCGCTTATCAAGCAGCTGCCTTGCTTTTATCCGTTCACGGGCTTCCAGAAGGAGCGTATGGATTTTTTCTTCCAGTTTTTCCTTTGGTGGAAGCTCTGTCCAGTATTCGGCGACCATGATGCCGTCCTTATCCATTTCCAGCAGCTCTATCTGTTCACGACTGTCTCCTGCACAAAGAATAAGGCCAATGGGTTCTTTTTCATCAGGCTGCCGTTCATACCTGTTTAGCCATTTTAGGTACAGTTTCATTTGGCCTTGATACTTTGCCTGAAATTTGCCGATTTTAAGTTCAATAGCCACAAGCCTCTTTGATTTGCGATGATAGAAAAGAAGGTCAAGGTAAAAATCATCCCCATCTATTGTCATGCGTTTTTGCCGTTCCACAAAAGCAAAACCTTTCCCCAATTCCAGAATAAAGCTCTCAAGATCACGCAATATGGCTTCTTCGATATCTTTTTCCAGATATGCGTTTTGCAAACCGAGGAAGTCCAGCAAATAAGGGTCTTTAAATGTATCCAAGGGGATTTTCGATTTTTTTGAAATTTGGGTATTGGCGATTCTGGTGCGTTCGAATGTCTTTTTTTCAATTAAGGCTCGAAGGTCCCTTTTTCCCAAGCTTTCATCAATCGCACGTTGGGCATAAAATAACTTTTCTTCAATCGATTTGAGAGGAAGCAGTATTATTATGTGAGACCAGCTTAATTGTCGTGCCAGTGGAACGACAATCTTTTTTTCGGGGAAACACTCCGCAAATTGTAACATTCTTCGCAGGTTTTTTTCTTCAAAACTTCGACCATATTCGGCAGACAACATCCCGGCAAGGTTCGAGACTATCTGCTTCCCATAGTCGGCACGTTTGTTGTTTAGAATTTCATCATTTATTCTTTTTCCTATTTGCCAGAATAACAGATTAACTGTGCTTTTTGCCTGTGATATTACTTTTTGCTTGCTTTTTTCAATGAGTAAAGATAGGTTTTTGTAGAGTGAAGCCATAAGGATTATTTTGTGTTTATCTTGTTCTGATGGTGGTAGATACTTCATATTAGCTCCTTTCTGTAAATTCTCTCAACTGTGCCTGACATCCAAGTGTGAACATATTAATTAATTTTCATTGCCAAATATTGATGGGGAATAATAGATTTTTCGAGGTAATCTGCTTCTAGTATATTTGTTAATAAACCATTTTTAATTAGATTAGGTTGTACCAAGAAAAAGTTTTCAGGATTTACACCTTCTCTTACATAGAGCGTTGGTATATCAATTTCTGACGGGCTTACACTAGCTAGAATTCCTTTTGCTTGTTCAAATGCTTTTTTTATGGAAAAACCAAAGCCCAACGACGAATAGAATTGAGCAGCAAATGCACTAGCTCCTTCATCACTAATTGAATCAGTCATGCCAATAGCTGCATCAACATATTTGATAATTGAAATAGCTTGTTCGTCTGTAAAACAAGCATCAAAAAAAATAAAATGTATCTTTTCTGATGATGACATAATAGTTTGAGTGATTGCTTCCTTGGAAACATATTGAGTGTTCCCATTAGCATTTTCCAATAGTAATTCACTGTTTTTTGAACCATGACCAGTAAAATGAACAATATCTGGATTTAATTCATTAATAGCTTGAAGTATATCAAATGGACGAACAGCCCATCTGGTTTCAAAAACAATAGAATCTCGATATTCTGATTTTCTTATTACTTCCTGAATAGACCGTACTTCCTCATCTAAACGCAATTGACAAGTATCTTTGGGATTAGTAGCAAATAATAATACTACAATTTTTTCAGGAACATATTTTAATATTTCGATTTCTCTGGATAAACTATACTGTATTTGGCTTTGACGCTGTAAAGAGATATTCATATTATTTAATTGGCGGGTACTTTCATCAATTCTTCTTTTTTCGTCCAATGCATGCTTTTTTATTTCCTTTTCTTCTTCTTGCCTGAACCTTTTTTCTTCATTAATCAATTCCTGATTTTTTGCAGCTATTTTTTTATCAATATTTGCGATTTTCTTATCAATTTCAGCTAAAGATTTTTGAGCATTTGATATTTCTCGTAATTTTGATTGTATTGTAGATTGTGATTTTGTATGAGAAATTGTGTTATTTGCAGATAAAATTTTTGTATTTAATGGCGGTATTTTTGAACTTTCATTGGCTCTATCTTTCGATAGTTTTGCCAATTCATCTCTGTTTCTTTGGATATTATTTCTGTAGGTATCAATCATTGGCATTTGTAACCTCACTCCATTAAAAATCCATACTCATATACTTTAGGTTGAATTTTATCTGCTAATATAGATAAAGCCTGACGTAATTCCTTTATCAAGCCATTGTAAGTATCATCACCGCTCTTGTTATTCATCTTGCCGCTTTCATCTCTGCCTTGAAAAAATTCTCTAATATCATACAAACTTGCATTTACATTTGCAGAGGGCTGTGAGTGATAGTATTTCCATAATTTCTTACCAGCCTTGAATACTGTTTTAGCTTCATCGGTAAATTTACGCTTAATACAAAATGTATCCTCGTGTTGTTCAAATAAATCTGAATAACCGTTTTGAATTATTTTCCCGCTCATGAAACTAACCATAAAATGACTGTCAAAAGTATCACGAGCATCAACATCAGTTTCTGTAAATGGTATCCAGTGATTGATTCCATCTTTCATAGTAATTCTGTTTTGTCCGTGAAATAATGTAAACGCTAAGCAATCATTCTGAAATTCAATATCATTCTTATAATCGTCGCTTGATGGAAATAAGAATTGATCTCTGTCATTAAGCCAAGTAGCATCTATACAAAGTCGTACTGCAAAATATATACAACCTTCAATTAAGTTTATGCTTGAACAACCATAATAATTAAAATGACGAGTTCCTTCATTCACTGTTATATAAGGTTGATTATTTTTTAAAAAATCCGGCGCAGGATTACACACGAAACCAATAGCTTTTTCTTTGCTTATGTCAAATCTTTTAATCCATTTATTTATTGAATCACCAGTGGTCGAATAGAATGTTTTTTTTATTTTACTTTCATCTACTTGAAACTTAACACGTTTCGGGAATTTCTTTCCATTATTATCCCAGAAAGAAAAACCAATCGGAAAATGTCCAACAACATTATCAAATGAATCAGAGCGAACAATAAATCCTTTTTTAAATTCTGCTCTAAAAAATTCTCTGAAATTAATAAAATTTTGACTATTAATAAATTTAACTTTTGAAAATAAGGCTAATTTAGAATCTGGTATTTCATGGTATATTCGAGCAACAAACAATGTGAATATCTCATTTGCTGCTTTTCCTAAGCTTGATTGATATTTATCTTTAGTCTTGTTAATTGTCGAAACACCAGGTTTATTCTTACCAGAGCCAGAAATGGTAGATGAACTTGTTGCTTCAGCATAGGGAGGATTTATGTAAATAACCAACCTTTTCCGTTTTTTGTCATTCTTGATAATATCCAGTAAGCCCTTTGGCAATTTTTCAAAATCGTCATTCAAAAAATCAAATTGAAAAACGTGGTCTTCCAGTAAGTTTGCACCGTTTCTAATACGGTCTTTCATTACATCTACATCGGCTTTATCAAGCGTGGAAGCCCAAATATTGTATTTATTGGTAAGTCCTGCCAGTAGGTTGCCTGTTCCGGCGGCACAATCCCAAACGTAGTATTCGTCCTGCCAGTTTTCGCCCAATGTATCGGCGATATATTTTTGGGAGAGTTCTACCCATTGTTTTGGGGTAAAGAATGAACCTTTACGCTCACGAATATCCTGCGGTACAAGTAAATCCCTGCGGTTTATTATATAATCCCAATATTCTTCCAGCGGGGGGCGTTCATATCTATCCCAAAATTCCTTATGGGCTTTTTGATTGTCATTAAATCCGACTTCTTTATACAAAGAAAAACCTGCATCATCGAATTTTTTATCAAATTTATACTGGTTATTCATCAAGATAACAAACAATTTTTCTTTTAGAGTATAATTATCTTTTGAGAGTAAATCGGCAAGAAAAAAATCTCCGTCTATGATACCGGACTTTTTTACCAAAGACCAATCAATGGCTATACTCTTTTTTACCTTTTCAAGCCATTTGCTGTAAATTATTACAAAGTTGTTTTTATTTATTTGGAATTTGGCGGTTATATTTCCGGCTACCAGATTGTTATTTATGAAATCAACAATTTCTTTTTTATCCGTATCAAAGTCAAAAATGAGAATGTTCTTTTTTGACAGTTTTTCAATTTTCTTTTTGGTTTTCAGAAAATCAGGGGTAGTATGATTACTTGGGGTAATGATCCAGTTTACGTCATTGTCATTGAAAATTGGCAATATGTCGTGAAATGGAACAAACGCTATTTTGGCGGTATCAAAACAGGCAATATATGGCGGAGGTAAATGTTCCCCTTTTTCGTAAGTTTTTTTAATAGTTAATATTAACTGTGTAAGCATTGCGGATATATCGGCGACACCCTTTTTGCTTTCCGCCCATAGGTAGTGGCGTTTCCAAATAGTGCCTTTTAGGGTTTTCGCTTCCGTTACAATAAAGTCTATATTTCCAATATTCGGTTCATAGGCATATTTTGAGGCGTTGAAAAAATCACGGAACACTGCTGCTTTGAAGGTTTCTTCCTTCGGTATGCTGCTGTAATTTGCCATTTACTTTGCTTTTTCCATAATATATTACACTTAATTGGTAATTCTATCATAACCTATGATACGTAACCACAACCCGCTCTTCAATGACCTGCGGCGGCTTCCTTGGGACAATTCGGGAGGAAATCTTGCAAAGCTTACGCTGTCCTATTGATTGCAGATTGAGACTGGAAGAGGGGTTTATTACAATAAAATACTTCTTTGTATCCGGCCTTTTATAGGGCCGAAACGGGCCTGAAACGCGGGGCATGGGTACACCTCCAAAAAATAAAAGCACAATAAAAGCACAGTGTACCCACACTCATTAAAATTTAGAAAAAAAAACTTAAACTTCAAAACATAAGTCGTTACAATATAAAGACTTACGTTTATTGCGGCCTAGAAGACTTGAACTTCCATGCCTCTCGGCACTAGCACCTCAAGCTAGCGTGTCTACCAGTTCCACCAAGGCCGCAGCAATTCATATTAATACCAAAACTAAGCCTTTAGTGTCAATATGCCGAATATCAATGTATGAAAAAGCATTACCTTGTCTCAATTTTGAGCCTAATAACGATTTTACTTGCCGCTTGCAGCACTAGTCCCAAGGAACCCAAAGAACCCAGGGTTTCAAGTTCAAAGGACCCGCAGATTTTCAGTTTAATAGAAAAGGGTAAAACCAGGGAAGCACAGGCACTCTATACCGGGCAAACATCGGTAATTACCCGGGATACCAAGGGAAGAACCACCCTTCATGCGGCTGCCGAGACAGATAATGCAGAAATGGTGCGGTTTCTTTTGGCTATGGGAGCGGAAGTGGATGCTCTGGACAACGAAGGCAGGACTCCCTTAGGTATTGCTGCGTCAAAATCCAACCCGGAAATAGTCCGTCAATTAACCGCTGCCGGGGCGGATATTCATCACCCTTTGAATACAGGTAATACCATAACGCCTGCATTATTGGGTGTCCGGGCAAACGGTGCTTTATTGGAAGCTTTGATACATCCCCAATCCAGGAACAGCCGCGGAGACGAAGGGCTGACACTTATCCACCTTGCTGGCCGCGAAGGAAAGGCAGATTCGGCCAGAGTCATAGTTTCTGCCGGAGCATTAATTAATGAAAGAGATGATTCCGGTAAAACCGCTCTTGACTATGCTTTCGAAAATACCTATTCCCCGGAATGCGCCGAGACGGCTGAAACACTCGTTCTTGCAGGAGCTTTTTCTTCCAACCCTTTCAATTCATATTTTGCCCCTGCGGCACGGAGCGCTAATTATAATATGCGTATAGCCGACGGTTACACAGCATTGCACTATGCCGCACGGGAAGGTTATTCAGGTTATATTGATTTTTTCCTTGACAAAAAAGCCGATGTCAACATAAAAAACAATTCCGGCTCTACTGCCCTTCATGAAGCAACCAGGATGGGCAGGCTGGAAATTATGGAACTGTTAATAAGAAAAGGAGCAGAAGTTAATATTCAGGATGCGAAAGGTAATTCTCCCCTTCATCTTGCTATTCCTGAGAATAATCATGATAGAGCCATTGCCATACTGATTTACAACCGGGCAAATCCCAATCTGCGTGACGAACACGGAGAAACACCCCTCCATGTAATGATTACCCTTGGAAGGTCCGGTAAAATAATTAACGAACTCCTCTTGGGAGGCGCTGATGTTACATCCCGTAATATTGAGGGCAAAACAGCATTGTATCTTGCAGTGGAAAATAACCGCTCAGACTTGATACCATTATTGCTAAACCATGGGGCAGACATTTTTGCCGCAGATAACAAAAATCTTACGCCATTGGATCTTGCTACCAGAGAAAACAACCCCGAAGTACTTGATGTACTTTTAACTCCGGAAACTGTTTTGCAAAGCGACAGCGCCGGAAATACCCCTCTTCATTTTGCTGTAAAAAACAGCAACGATCCGGCAATTGCAGAACTTATTATTGACAGGAATGGGTTTATAAACGCACGGAACAAAGAAGGAAACACAGCCCTGCACCTTGCGGTTTCAATGAACCGTGAAGCAGTAGGAACTTTGCTTATTTTACGGGGAGCTGATATTTTTGCCCCTAACTCCAAAGGAGAAAATCCCATATATCTTGCTTTTCATTCACCGGGAAATGTAAGGGAATGGATGCTGACCGAAAAAACTCTTGCGGCCGAAGACGGTCTTGGAAATACTGTTCTTCATTATGCAGCCCAGTGGAAATTGGCCGCTCATATTCCTCTTTTGGTACGCAAAGGTTCCAAGTTGGAAGCGCCAAATGCTACCGGAGAAACTCCGCTTTTTATGGCTGCCCGTGCCGATTCACCCGAGACAATACATGCTCTTATTGCTGCCGGAGCTTCAATTAATGCCAGAGACGCATTGGGAAACAGTCCGCTTCATACGGCGGTTCGATGGAATGCTCAAAGATCTATCGATCCTTTATTGGCTGCCGGGAATAACATTAATGCACAGAATTTTGAAGGGAAATCACCGCTTCATGAAGCTGTACGGCTGGGATTAAGTTCTTCGGAAGCATCTCTTATTGCCCGGAAAGCAAATATAGAAATCAGGGATATACAGGGAAATACTCCGCTAATGGAAGCTGTTGAAGCAGGGTTTCCCGGTTCGGTGGAACGGCTTGCCAATGCCGGCGCTGATCCTATAACAAGGAATAATTCCGGAAACACTCCGCTCCATGTTGCCGTATCTACCCAGCAAAAAGATCTTATCAACCTGTTGCTTACTTATGGCTCTCCCATTCATACCCGCAATGTACATGGGGTTACTCCATTCCATATTGCCATTTCTATTTCTCCTGCCATGGTTGCAACGCTTCTGACCAAGGACAGAGTTGCCATGGCCGATGATGATGGTCTTTCGCCTCTCCATATTGCCATAATTCAGAAGGCATCCACAGAAACTGTACTGGTTATAATAAATCGCGGCTGCCGAATCTCGGCAGTCGATTCAGAAGGCCGCACTCCCCTTCGTCTTGCTTTGGATATGAATGCTCTTGATGAGGCAAAAACATTGGCCAATGCAGGTTCTGATGTATTTGCTCCTGCAGCCGACGGAAGAACACCTGCAGCCGTGGCTCTTACCAAAGGAGAAAAGGCCGTCAGAGCTGTTTTTTCAGGCAGTGCAATTAATTCCCGGGACGGTACGGGAAATACCGTTCTTCATTATGCAGCTCAGACAGGCAGAACCGACATGATTACCATTTTGCTTGAACTGGGCGGTAACAAAAATATAAGGAACATTGCTTCTGAAAGTCCGTCAGATATTGCTGTGCGCTGGAACCACGAAAATGCGGCGGCTATGCTGCAATGAGAAGTATTGCATAAAACAATCATTACGCTAAAGCACGGAGGAAGAAAAATTTTTTACTTTTCCTCCGTGGTTGCGGTAGAAACTTCAAAATTGGTTTCCCCGCTACCAACATTCGATGTTTTTGTTTCATCATTTATAGTTACAGTTTCACTAAACTGTAACCTGTAAAGGCCTGCATAAAGGCCGTTTTGCGCAATCAGTTCATCGTGCTTTCCTTCTTCTGCCAGAACGCCCCCGGACAGGACAAGTATCCGGTCGGCATGGCGTATGGTAGACAACCTGTGGGCAATGACGATTGATGTCCTGCCGGAAAGGACGCGTTGTATTCCCAATTGTATCAGCCGCTCAGTTTCTGTATCAATGGAACTTGTTGCCTCATCCAATATCACCATTGCAGGATTATGGGCAATCACTCTGGCAAAACTCAACAACTGCCTTTGGCCCGACGAAATATTGGTTGCGCCTTCAGAAAGAATCGTATCATAACCCTGCGGCAAGGTTTTAATGAATTCGTCGGCATGAACAGCCTGTGCCGCTTCCACAATAGTGTCCCTGTCCAAAGGAAGGCCCAGAGAAATATTGTCCGCTACCGAACCGGAAAAGAGGAATACTTCCTGAAGAACCGGCAGCACAGAACGGCGCAATTCAGGAAGGGGGATCTCATCAATGGGGATTCCGTCCAGTGTGATCGTACCCCGTTGAATGTCCCAGAGCCGGGTAAGTACATTGGTAATGGTGGTTTTTCCGGCGCCGGTATAACCAACAATGGCGGCCATTTCTCCGGGCTTAACGGTAAAACTAAGATTCTTAAGAACGTCTTCCCCTTCCTTATAGGCAAAAGAAACATGATCAAATTGAATATGACCTCTAACCGTACTCCGGTTAATTGCTCTGTCTTCAGTATTTTCCTGTGCGGTTTCGCTTTCGATGTGATGTTTCCCGTTGTCGTGAATTTTTTCATTTGTATCCATTAGCGCAAAAACCCGTTCACCTCCGGCCATAGCCGACTGAAGAAGGGTATATTTTTCCGCAATATCCATTACAGGGGAATAAAATAGAGCTACAAGATTAATAAACGCAATCAGCACGCCCAGGGAAAGAGACAAATTCAACACCAAATTAGCTCCCACGGCAATTACCGCCGCGGTTGTGAGCGTGGAAAGAAAATCAATTATCGGCCTGAATGTAGCATATACATACATTTCCGCCATGTTTGCTTTAAGGAATTCTTCATCCCGCTTGCCGAATTCCCTTTCACTTCGTTTTTCTCCCAAAAAAAGCTGTACTACCTGAACCCCGGAAAGCCGTTCCGAAAGATACGAATTTACCCTGGAAGAAGCTGTCCGCTGCTGCCTGAATGCATCTCTTGCCTTGACTCTGGAAAAAGCTGTAACTACCAGCACGGGAGGAAGGGTTAGAACGGCAACTGCTGCCAGTTTGGGAGAAAGGATAAACAGCGTAATCAGAGCGCCTGCCATAACGGAAAGATCTTTCATAAAAGCAATAAGTACGCTGGTAAAAAATTCATTAATGGTTTCCACATCGCCGGTAAGCCGGGTTACTATCCTTCCCACAGGATGACGTGAAAGAAAAGCCGTAGACTGCGAGCCTGTTTTTTTGAAGAGTTCCAGCCTGATGTCCTTCATTACTTTTTGCGCAATCAGTGTCGAAGTCCATGTTTGAATAAATGTAAAAACAAATACCCCGGCAAGAATAGCAAAGATCACCGTTACGGTTTTTGCAATTAAGGAAAGATCCCGGAAACGGATAATTTCTTTTTCTTCCGGTGCCAGAACAGCAAGGTCTTCGATTTTTATTGCCGCAGAAGAAACTCCCCTTACAAAACGCCCGGGGTACCTATTCATCAGGGAAATTACAGGTTCACTATCATCGGGGAATGAAAATGCATACCATTGACTATGTTCCAGCACCCCTTTTGCTTTTAAGTCTTCTTCATCACGGCCGGAAATGCGGATTTTTTCATCCATGGGAACAAAACAATACTCCCCGATTTCCATAACTCCCCGGACAGCAACAAGATCATCTACCGTTTTTTGTGTCTCTGCATTAAGCGCAGTTCGATTATCCAATCTTAGAAGGAGAAACCGTGACATTATTGCACGATCAATAAGTCTCTGTTGAAGTACCGGCACAATGAGTTCACCAAGTGTGGATAAAATCAATGCGAATAAACACAGAAGGGCGAGGAATCTATAAGGTTTTAAATAAGAAATTATCCGGGCGGTAATTTTGGAATCGTATTCCTTTACCACTTCTTCGGTTTCAAAATAATCTGTACTAGGCATTTTCTACCTTTTGTTCTGCAATTTCGCCAAGCCGCTGAAGCTCTGCCATACGGGCAAAAAACTTACCCGATGCAAGCAGTTCTTCCGGTGTTCCAAGTTCATTAATAGTACCTTCATCAAGAACTGCAACCATGCCGGCGCTGCTTAAGGTAGAAACCCGATGGGAAATAATTATTGTTGTTTTTAACGAATTATTTCCGTGCCGTTCTTCCAATATTCCGGTTAGTATACGTTTTTCTGTTTCCGCATCAACTGCCGAAAAAGCATCATCCAGCACAAGTATTTCCGGAGCCGATAATAGTGCACGGGCTATAGCAACGCGTTGCTTTTGTCCTCCCGAAAGGGTTAATCCCCGTTCTCCAATAAGGGTTTCCCAGCCGTCTGCAAAAGAAACAAGGTCGCCGTCAAGGGCAGACAGAAAAGCTGCCTGTGTCAATGCAGTATAATCACTTTCGTCGTCATCCTTGTTACCATAGGCAATGTTGCTTTTTATAGAATCGGAAAAAAGATAACTGTCCTGAGGGCTTACTCCAAACAGCCGCCGCAATTCCCGTAATTCCAGTTCACGTACATCAACTCCATGAATAAAAACCGAAGCCGCCGGAGGATCAACCATCCGCACAAGTGTTTTTATCAGGGTTGATTTACCCGATCCGGTTCTGCCTGTAATCCCAAAAACAGTACCGGCAGGGATCGATAATGAAATATCATTTAATACCTGAACGGATGGGTTTTCTTTATCATTTTTTTCTGTTATTGCAACCGGATAGAAAAATGAAAGATTTTTTATCTCTATAACAGGCCCTTTGCTTTGCGGAGCTCTTTGCGGTTTTTTGGAATCCCTGATTGAAGGCTCGCTGTGAAGCAGTTCATTGATTCTTCCCATGCTTGCAGCTCCCCGCTGGATCATGTTTACCATAAAACCTGCACCCATAAGGGGCCAAATCAGCATTTGAAGATAACTAAACAACGCCACCAATTCTCCTGCACTGATATAACCCATAACTACCCGGCGGCCTCCCACCAAAAGCAGGATTATTGCAGTAAGCCCTGCAAAAAAACTTACAAGAGGAAAAAAGGTACCGTAGATTTTAATCAATTCCATATTTGCATCACGGTAATCATCATTTGTTTTTCCGAATTTTTTGGTAAACCACCATTCCTTTACAAAGGATTTTACCACCCGTATCCCGGCAAAAGTTTCCTGAACTGTATCGCTCATTGCAGAATATGTTTCGTTGGCACGATAGAAACGTCGGCCTATTGATCTGCCAAAAATAAGCATCATAAGGGTAATAAAAGGCAGAGGAATAATACAAAAAGCGGCTGTACGGGGATCCTGAATAAAGATGATGACAAGTATGGCCGTTGCCATAATTGTACCGTCTACCAGCGTAACCAGACCCCAGCCCAGAGCCATTCGGATTCCGCTGATATCATTAATTGCCCTGGCCATAAGGTCGCCTATTTTATGCTTTTGATAAAAATCGTAGGAAAGGGTAAGAAGATGGGAAAAAAGCCTGTCCCTTAATTCGGTTTCTATTTTCCGCGAAGCGCCGTGGATAAAATAACGCCACAGAAAGCGGCCCGAAGCAACCAGTAGCATAACACCAAGCATGGCAAGACAGGGCCGTATTATGTCTATCATTTCAAAATTTCCGGCCGTAATACGATCCACCGCTCTGCGGATAAACTGGGGAATCAGCGCCTGTGCGGCATCAACTATAATCAGGCAAATAAAACCCCATACATATGGAAAACGGTATTTTTTCAGATAGGGGAAAATGGTCTTAAACTCTTTTATACCAGAGTGCCGGTTTTCTTTCACGCTTTTTTCTGGGCTTCCATACGCTTCATATCGGTCTCAAGCTTGGCTGACCAGATTTCATACTTCTTTTTAACTGTTTCTGCGTCTTCTCTGTCTCCCAAAAGCACATGAAGCCGCCGCAGGGATCCAAGAAAATTAATTCCCTGTTTAAAATCATCAACACGGTTGGTGGACAATTCGTATTTTTCCCTATACCGGTCCGCCGCCTGGCTAAGGAGTTTTTTGATCATACGCAGATGATAAACCGTAGGTTCATAGTCAGGAGAACGGGGATCAGAATTGGACACGGCATTTTTAAGATCGATAATGTTTTTTGCTACCGCTGCAAAACGGCCTTCCAGTTCCACAAAAGTCCATCTCCATTTGGTATTGTCCCCATAGGCATTTTCCAGCAATTCGATTGCAAGACCCATTTTTTTTGTCAGGGTATACCGATGAGCAGCATCCAGTGAAGCGATTTCAGCCAGCTTGTCCTCATAATCAGAATAGGGAACGTCAACATAATTGCTTACCACTTCTTCAAGATAAATAACGCTTTTATAAAGGGATTTGCGTCCATCGTTAAGGGCATTTTCTTCTTTTAACCTAAGGCGCATCTGGGAAACATGATTAATTACGAGCTGATACGAGGCAAGATTCAGCATTTCATCTACCAGGGTAAGCCGTTTAAAAGCGGCGCTTGCCGGCTCCTTTTGAATTGCCAAAAGGATCGCTTTTTCCTTGCTGCTAATCTCTACAATTTTATCCCGGTAAGGTTTAATTTTTTCCTGGTATTGATGTTTTTCCTCAATGGAAATCTTGGCCATCCGGTCTCCCTGGGTCTGTTCCAAAATGTCAGGTTTCGAAACAGCAATCTTATTATATCCCCTAACTCCCCTTACTGTATTTTGACAATAAATCATCGGCATGTGCAAGAGCCGCACTCCCGACTGAATCACCTGCCAGCATACGGGCAATTTCTTCCCGCCTTCCCTTTCCGGAAAGCATATGAACCGTTGTTTGAGTACGGCCGGCAGTATTTCCTTTTTCCACAAGGATATGGTTATCAGCTCTGACGGCTATACTTGCAAGGTGAGTAATGCAGAAAATTTGCTTTATTGCGCCCATCTTTTTCAGGTATTCACCCACCGCAAGCGCTACTTCTCCGCCGATGCCGGCATCTATTTCATCAAATACAAGGGTTTCAATAGCGTCAGATTCGGCCAGCACGGCCTTAATTGCCAGCATTACCCTGGAAAGTTCGCCTCCGGAAGCAATTCGGGCCAGTTCTTTAAGGGGTTCTCCGGCATTGGCGGAAAAGAGGAATTCCACATCGTCCGACCCCCAGGGACCGCAAATTAAATTTCCACCGGGACCCTTTCCCTTGGAAACAATATTTACAGCAAACTGCGCATTGGGCATTCCAAGCCGTTTAAGTATATTGTTGATCTGTTCCCCTAATTTTTGGGCAGCTTTAGTACGATTTTCGCTTAATTCTGCGGCTTTAACAGCCATGGTTTTTTCCAGCGTTGAAATTTCGGCAGCAAGTTTTTCACGGTTTTCTTCCGATTGAGAAAGCGCTTCTATTTCCTGTTCGGCTCTTGCTTTATATGCCAGTATCGCTTCTTCGTCACTCATTTCCTTGTCAATATCTTCCGAAGCAGGGGTCTCTCCGGTTCCCGTTGACTTTCCTGCGCCTTCAGGCCGGCCGTATTTTTTCTTAAGACGGAAAAGAAGCCCCAGACGGTCTTCTACTTCTTCAAGCCTGCCCGGTTCGTACAAAAGACCATCACGGTAACTTCGGAGTTCCTCAGAAAGATCTTCGGCTTCAAAATAAAGATCGTCCATTCGTTTACAAAATGACAGAAGGCTTTCATCCATAGAGGAAGCTGTTTCCAGTGAATTACGTGCTTTTCGGGCCAGGTTTAATACCGATGCTTCTCCGTCAAAGAGAAACGATGTAACATTCCCTGTTTCCCTGCTGAGTTTTTCAAAAGAGACAAGCCTCTGAGCTTCAGCTTCAAGTTCACGGCTTTCTCCGGCTTTGGGAGCTGCCTTGATTATTTCGTCTACTGCATAGGTTAATAGTTCTATTCTTTCTTCTCTGTTCCGCTCCGAGTTCAGGGAAAGCTCAAGCGCTTTTTTCTTTTCCGCCAAAGAAGTAAATAGTTCATGAAACAAAGTAACTATACCTTCAATGCCGGCAAACCGGTCAAGACAGCGCCGGTGCATGTCTTTGCGCATCAAAGATTCATGATCATGCTGACCGTGAAGATCAAAAAGAAGCCCCATTAATTCTGCAAGGTTGTTTCTTGTAACAGGAACATTCTGCACATAAATGGCAGACCTGCCGGATGTTTTAATGTTTCGCCTGACAACAATTGTATTGTCTTCCGCATTTAGGTCATGATTCGCCAGCCATTCCAGTACATCGGCGTTGCTTTCGGCAAGGCTTATTACTGCGGAGACACCAGCTTCATCACAACCTGTCCTGATAACATCCGCATCCGCTTTGCCGCCCAGAAGAAAACTTAAACTGCCGACAATGATCGATTTTCCGGCGCCTGTTTCTCCGGTAAGTATATTCAGGCCATTTTCAAAAGAAATCGAAAGACTGTCGATAAGGGCATAATTTCGTATGGAAAGCTCTTCAAGCAAGCAAATGCCCTCCCGACCATTCAAGTTTAGTCCGCAAAGCGCAGTAAAAAGCCCAGCGATCCGAAGCAATTAATTGCAGTGCATGCGTAAAACGGCGAACTACAACTCTGTCATCGCATTCCAGAGGAAAGGTAATTTGGCCGTCAATTGTAAGTATAACATCACTTCGCTGTTCTTTTTCTACCAGAGTAATGATCCGTTCATCAGAAGAAACTACTATGGGTCTGTTGGCAAGTGTAAAAGGACAGATAGGATTAACAATTACCGCATCCATTTCCGGATCCATTATAGGCCCTCCGGCAGCGACCGAATAACCGGTGGACCCTGTTGGAGTTGCAACTATAAGCCCATCGGCCCGGAAATGGCCAATATCTATTCGATCGTCCAAAGTAGTTTCTACATCCAGTTTCAGTTTAACAAGTTTTGCTATCCCCGCTGCTGCAATAACAGCATCATTCAAACAGCAGCTCTGAAAAACAGTGTTGGCGCTACGCTCCACTGTTACATTTAGCATAAGCCGCCGGGAAATAACTGCTTTTCCCTGCTCCCATTGACTAAATGTTTCTTCCCATTGGGAAGGAGAAACCGCCGCAATAAAACCAAGTGTACCAAGGTTAACAGGCATCACCGGTACTTCCAATGGCGCCATAATCCGCGAAGCAAAAAGTACGGTTCCGTCTCCTCCCAGGCTGATACTGAGATCTGTATTGTCCGGAGAGAAACCGCACGAGCTTTCTTCTGCGGCGTTCACTTTTGTTCGTCCGGCGGAGCATACCGGATCATAGTGTTCTGTTTTACTGTTAATAGAGAAAACTTCTGCAATATAATCCCGGCATGCAACTTTTTCACAAATTTTTTTTGCCAGACTGTTTGCTTCGGGCTTTTTACTATTAACAAATAAAAGTACTTTTTTACTCATCTGCCAATGCTTATGGAAGTGTCATAATTAGTTTAGCTACACGATCTGCAGCCTGGACGCCAAGCCGTGGATAAAGAGGAAAAAGCATGGTACGCAAAGCCAATGAAGAAGCACAAGGGCATTGAGCCGAAGGAATAGCCTTGCTGCCAGCAAGCGTTGCATCAAAAGCTTCTTCCACTGCAATTTCTTTCCTTTTTGCGTAGGCCTTAACATCCTTTGCCCCGCTTGTTAGTATCAGGGAAAAAGAATAATTATTGTATTCCAGGCCTTCTGTTTCTCTGAATCTTTTATGCCTGGTCTGTAGGCTTGATTGAACATATATTTGAGCAAGTTCTCTTCGGCGTGTAAGGTTTTTTTCCGCTTCCCTTAACTGAACCGCCGCCATAGCGGCATTAAGATCGGGAAGAAGGTATTCCGGCGGTAATTCCCCCAGAGAACGAAGAATAGCGGCATTTCTGCGGTTGGTTGCAAAAAGCAAAGCTCCTCCGCCCGCTGTAATCATGTCTCTTTCTTCCAGCCCAAGGATGGACAGTGTTCCAAAGGAGCCGGCTTTTTTCTCCTTCAGTATAGTCCCTGCACTTTGAGAACAATCTTCGATAACTGGAATGCCCAACTCAGAAAGCATTGTTGCTTCGGGAAGATAGCCTAAAGCATGATGAAAAATAATACACAAGGGCTTCGCCGCCATAAGGGCATTTATATTATCTCCTGCCATGAGGGGTATATCATTGGCTGTATCACAATACATGGGAACAAGGCCCATGCCGCGAATAATACGTTCGTAATAAAGAGGAGAAAGAGCAGAGATAATAACTCCCTTTCCTTTAGGTACTTTTTCATCACCGAAGGGGAGCCGAGAAAACTCTTCTTCGCGATAATTACTTTCGTTTACCTGGCGGAGTACACCGGCATTTTCTGCGGTACCAGAAGAACTATCCCTCGCTGATAAAAGAGCTTCCAAAGCTAACTGCAGGGCAAAAACAGGACTCCGCAGGGCAAGGCAATAATCATACCCAAAAATTTCTTTGGCAGTATGAATTAAAAATTGTGTATGTTCACCCGGCCCAACCTGGTCCTCCACCATTGTCGTAAGTACTGCATCCATCTCCTTCCTTCTTATGGTTGGAGAATAGACTTCTATTTTCATAAGATAATAATATCATATTTTAGGGATATTAGCTAGCGTTAAAAATACAACATTTTGCGTGAAAAATCAGTTAATATTGATTTTTCAAAACGATTTTATGACCCGGTCTCACCGGCTCTTAAAATCGTTCACCTTCTTAATTCAACAATTTTCTGTAATTCTCTGGGATTAAACAGGTCCCTGATATTGAGGATAATTAAATAACCTCCTTCTTCCTGCCGTATAACTCCCTGGATATATTCCGCACCAATTCCGGTAAGCATTTGGGGAGGGGGCTGTACTTGTTCCTTTTCTATGGTAACCACCCGTGAGATCCGATCGATAATCACCCCAAGCTTCATATTATCAATTTCAATGATAATAAATCCCGACAACAACTCGTCTTCTTCCGAAGTTAATGCTTTTTTTAGATGAAAGCGTTTGTGCAGATTGATAATCGGGATAATTTCTCCCCTGAGATTAAATATCCCTTCTACATAGGAAGGAGCATTGGGAAGTGCCCGGATTTCTTGCACCCGTACTATTTCTTTTACATCCATTATGTTAATTGCGTATAGTTCTTCACCTAGCTGAAAAGTGACCAACTGGCTTTGATCAGACATTTTTGTACCTCTAAACCAATTCTACCATGGGAATAGTACTTTTTACAAGGGCAAAAACATAAAATTGTTGACGTGCTTTGTTTTTTATGATAAGAGTAAAAAGAGAAATTAATTTTAGCTCTGAAATTAATTTCAGATATTTAAAAAACCAGGATCATAGATATGGGATTTATGGACGATAATCGATTGATTATAAAAATCTGCAAATTATTCTACGACGAAAATCTGAGTCAAAAAGAAATTGCGTTCAAACTGGCTATTTCAAGACCGCAAATATCCCGTGCTCTGATGTATGCCCGGAAACAAGGGTGGGTAAGCATACGAATTAACAACCCTTATGCCGAAGAAGATACTCTTGAGCAGGAACTGATAGAAAAATTCGGGTTACGGCACGCTTTAGTTACAAATACACATTTAAAAAGTGATTATGAAGCATGGGAAATGATAGGAAAAAATGCGGAAATCAGAATTTCATATTACTTATCCAACTACAAAACAATAGGTATAATGAGCAGTAAGTCGATTTTTCACATACTCGATAAAACCGTTCTTCCTCATACAGGAAAAACAACATTTGTGTCCCTAGTCGGTGGGATGGGAGCAGCAGGTGCTCAATGGCATGCCAACTATATGTCCCAGCGTTTTGCAGAAAAAACCGGCGGCAAAGCTTTCCTTTTAAACGCTCCATCATTTGTACAAAATAAAGAAATGCAAAAAAGCCTCACTCAAGAAGAAGATATACAACATGCCCACAAATATTTTAAGGAATGTGACGTTATTTTTACCGGTATATGTCAAATTGATACAAAAGCTACTTTGGTAGAATCCGGTACTCTTGCAAAAGATGACTTAATTCATTTAAAAACAAGCGGTGCCGTGGCAGCCGTGGCCGGTACTTTTTTTGATAAAAACGGAGATTTGTTAAAGACAGAACTTAGTCAACGTTTTATCGGTATTGGGTATGACGAGATAAAAGCATGTTCTAATGTTGTGGGAATTGCTTTGGGAAACGAAAAAATTGCTGCAATAGAAGCAGCTTTACGCAGTACTCTCTTTCATGAATTGATTACTGATTCAGAAACTGCCAAAACGCTTCTTGATTCTTGGCAAAAAAAAGGAAAATCTTTTTAAAATCAACATACAGCGCCCGGAAGCCAAACTTGAAACACAATTTTCCAAGGACATGCTAGTACTTCTCTAATAAACCTGTTTCCAGGTTATTAAGGTAAACACCATTTAGTTACTTTTAGACGAATTTTTATTGAACCCCCCATTTTGGGAGTTTCAATAAAAAAAGTCTGGCAACTATCTACTCTCCCGCGTCTTAGAGGCGCAGTACCATTGACGTTAGAGGGCTTGACTTCCGAGTTCGGAAAGGGATCGGGTATA
>WRIB01000007.1 GCA_009782955.1 Treponema sp.
CCAGTCTATATAGTCATTGGCTTTTATTATTACTTTGATGGTTTTACTTGCCACTAAACAGCCTCCCTAAACAGATCGCCTTGTTTGTTAGCTTCCCTCACTCTTAAACAGGCGGCGTTAAAATAATCTTGATCTATCTCACTGGCGGTTAAATTGAAACCTAGCTCGTTACAAGCGATAGCAATAGAACCGCTGCCAAAATGAGTGTCAAGTATTTTGTCATTAGGTTTTGCGTATTTTGATAAAAGCCATTTGTAGAGGGCTACTGGTTTTTGGGTGGGATGGATTTTTACTCCCTCTTTGTTTAGAAAACCTCTATCGGTATACATAAAACATCGGCTCGGTGTATCAAATGACGTCCATGCGAATTCACCGTCTGAATAGTTTGGTATAAAATTATACTTATACCAAAAAATCATGTTGTTAGTATTTTGCAAATACTGTATAAAGTTGTTAGCGCCCCAGATTATTTGATTTTGTGAAACCCTAAACAGTTCGGTAAAATAATTTTGTTCGGGTTTGTATCCAAAATGTTTCATTTTCCCCATTGACCGCATTGACTGGGTCGGCTGGTTTTTATCACGATAGGGCGGATCAACAATTGCAAGGTCAAAGTGTTTATCAGGGTATTGTGCCATTAAGTCCATGCAGTCGCAGTTGTAGAGGGTTGAATAGCCGATCTGCTCTTTAATCACTCTTTATACCTTGTTTTCCATTGTGGTAGAGGATAACAAATTGAGGGGATTAAACAATATTTACGCTGTTGCTATATCTTGCCATTCATAATCAGGGCTTGCCTCTATCCATCTGCCATCATCATCTTTGACTTCTATCTTCGCTTGTCTCATTGCGTTTTCAACTTTTTGATCAATATCGTCAAGATCACCGGCTCGCTTTGCAGTTTCAAGTTTTAGCCAGTTTTGAAATTTCTGGCTTTTAACTAATCGGGTAAAAGCCCGTTCCCTGTTGGCTTTTTGATGTCTCTCTTCTTGACACGTTGCCAATGCACCACTTTTTGGATGTCGAATGCGGCAAGCCATTTCACGCTTATTTCTGTTTTGACCGCCGTTGCCTGTACCGTTGTAATACTCAACAATAAAATCGCCATTATCTTTTGACAGAGAAAACAGTAATTTCTTTTCGGCGCTTTTACTCATATTTCTATCCTGCCATTATTTATTTACTATCTCCAGTAGTATATCAGCATGACAATTATATGGCGTTCCATCCTTATTAGTCAATGGACACCAGCAGGCAAGGTCTTTGCCTTTTAATTCGTTAAGAACATTGCGCCCTTTTCTTGGTATTTCATTCAGTGAAGAAATATTGCGCCCTGCTAAATTTATAAGCATATCAAGCGAACCTTTTCCACCTACCAAAAACCATTCATCCATTGTTTTATCTTTAATAGGCCATTCGGATATTGCTTCTTTATATTTTTCTACAGCATCATCGCCCGTGAACGGATTACCCCATTTTGTCGGCCTACCAACATAAACTGCGTTTTCCGGCATTTTCCAGCCCTTTGTCCGTTTGCGCTGAATTCGTTTAGGCACTTTCTACCTCCATATATTTCTCCCCACACTCTTTCTCTTGCTTACAACCCCAGCAGGGTCTGTCCTGCATAGATAGGGAGTAATCAATCGTGTTTCCTAATGTACAAATCTTTTTCTTGCCTTCAATTACCCAGTTGAATTGGCTGATTATCTCTGCCAGTGGTATGTCTTTCAGCTCTTCTAATATCTCTACCCGTGGTTCTTTATGAGTCTTGGTAGAGGGGCAGTATACAGCGTTGATCTTTTGGCAGAATTGGATGTCGTAATTTTTGCCATTTCTGGTAAGGTTCAAGTGGGTGGCTTTTAGTATTCTGGTTCCATCGGGTTTGAGTTTGACCATTGTTACGTTATCTTGTTGGTAAAAATCGTCAAAGCCCTTGAGGTGTTTGAGGGTGGTTGCCAGAGCGCCGGTGGGGGCTTGGTGGCGGAGGTAGGCGGTGATTTTGTCGTACTGGTTAGTCATTTATTTTTTTGCTTAATAGTCGAAGTGATATAGAATTTATTAAGTCTGGTTCAATTGTCAATGCACAAATATCAACATAATAAGATTTTCCAGAACCTTGTTCTTTTACTTTAACAAGATGAAATATTTCCCATACCCTTTCCACTATTACCTCTCTTTGCATAAAATAACGTTTCTCCCCTTTTAAGAGTTTTATTTGATCCATTTTCTACCTTCCCATTTTCCCATCTCCCCTCAAATCTTTGACTTAAAATTGTTACATACATAATTAAAATGTATATATTTTGCTTTTGTTTCTTTTGAGAGTATTTCACAAATACAGTTATCATAATGTTTGAAGCACTGGCAATAATCATGGGCTAAGTATCCGCTTTTTCTGTATCCGTTCTTTTCTTCCCATTCTTTACGTTTCATTGCTTGACTCCTCTTTGGCTTTCCCATTCAAACCTAACAACTACCGGACGCAACCTGTCAATAACCGCTGTACTGTAAATCTCGGTAAATTCTTGTGTTGAAAGGTTAGTGATAATTGTGGTGTTTAAGACATTATTCCAACGGCGATCAATGATGTCAAAAAATAAATTGTTTTCAAAGTCGCTGAATTTCTGCCTGCCTATTTCGTCAATTATTAAAAGTTTTCGGTTGCCGTAAAAATCAAGTGTTTCTGTTTCTCTCTGAAAATCTGTCCTAACTTCACGGAAAATATCAGATAGTCTCCGGTAAGTCGCTCCGTCTTTTGCTAAACACATCGCAAGGTGTGTTTTGCCAGTGCCATTTTTTCCGGTAAAGAATAGGTTTTTATCCCATGCCTGTTTTGCAGCACTCAGGGCTGATTTTTTATCGGGTGTGTCGGCGATCCAGTTTTCCCATGTGGATTCGTAATATTTTGGAGTTACACCTCGATATTTCCACTCTTTAAGTTCTTGTATTTTCCATTCCGCTATTTGTTGCAGTTCAATTTCTTGTAATTCTTCAGCGGTTGGTTCATGTACTCTTAAAGCCATTCTTTCCAGTGTTTCTTGTAATAAACGATTCATACTGCCTCAAATAAAATTTCTTTTTCCGCTGCTAATGGTTTGATCTTTTCAAACGCCCGCACATACTCTCTTTTTATCTCAAAGCCGAAACTTTTGCGCCCTAACTGTTCGGCAGCAATTAAAGTTGATCCGCTTCCGGCGCATGGGTCAATTACTACATCGCCAGGGTCAGTAAAAGTATCAATTAAGAATTTAAGCAATCTAATCGGCTTTTGGGTTGGGTGTATTTTTGGAATTTCATTGTCTCTTTCCATGGGGATACAGTTAAAAACCATTCGACCGTGATTTCTGAATTTTGGCAGTTTGTCTCTGTAAAATAATATGGCGTATTCGCAATTGCCTACTATCCGCATATTCGCTTTTAAGACTTGCGGTGAATAATTTTTATAAAATATCAAGTTAATATAATTTTTGAAGTTATGTTTTTTTGCCTCGTCTATTAGCGTCCACTGTTGATCAAAAGCGCAAAATACAATCATACATCCAGCCGATCCTGTTTCTTTTGGCTCAGGTTTTACTAACCTATTGCAAAAGTGGAAGTATTCAGGTATCTTAAAGTCCTTGTCGGTATCAAAAAATTGTTTTCCGGCTAATTTTGATTGACCGTTTTCCAAGTCGCCGTTTTCATACCATTGTGGATTACTTGCGTATGCGTTATTGCCAACATTGTACGGAATATCGGCTATAACTAATTGCGCTTTTGGTATGTTATAGCGTTTGTAATTTTGAAAATGGTCATGTATCAATTGCACAAAATCACCAGATAAAATACTTTTTAACCAGCAAAAGGATAATAGCAATGCCGCAGAGTAAAAAAGTAAATACCTGTACTTTTTCAATTGCTTTCATTGCTTTACACCCTGTAATTAACCTTTAACACTTTGGAATATTTATTAAACATTCCCCCTTGGTATTCCGCCCAATCATGTATAAACATTTCCCTGGTTATTAACTTTGTAGCAAGCTGCCGCAAAAGCGGATACAAATACATCCTGTAATATTCTCTGTTCATGATTCCCCTCCCAAAAATTATTTTAAAATGGCGGCGGTTTTAGATATTCTTCCAGTGTCCAAACAGATATTCCCGTTTCCCGTGCTACTAATTGTTCTGTTATTGTTCTCCAAGAAGTATACGAACCAATAGACGGCAGAACAATGACGCAATCACATTCAAGCATTATTTTTAATGCGCGCTTTAAACTATCTGTTAATTTTGCAGGTGAATATATCTCATAATGCGGATACTTCTCTTTAAGTATTTTTTCGGCTTGATCAAAATGTAACCGATAATCAGGGTCATTTTTTATAGGCCCACTTAAATATATTTTCATAATCCCCTCTACAAAGACACAGCGATCCATCCAAACATAGGTCTGGATTTTTTCACATTACAATTTCTTTTAGGATTAGCAGGCAGCCGGAACATACTCTGCTAACTTGCCTAAAACTTTACGGGAACGGCAGGAATCGAACCCGCTCCACTACTATTCAGTTACCGGTTTATGCAACCATTACACCA
The DNA here is from genome assembly GCA_009782955.1 of Treponema sp. Classification (GTDB taxonomy): domain Bacteria; phylum Spirochaetota; class Spirochaetia; order Treponematales; family Breznakiellaceae; genus WRIV01. The sequence goes on from WRIB01000007.1 coordinate 4,576, forward strand.
CGTCCCCAATTGCCCTTAATTGTGTAAGGGCATACACCCATCCATGGAGGATTAAAATGCTTCAAAGCATTGTTAAACCAAATTTTCTTTTAGCCCTTGTCCTTTTACACGCCAGGGCAGCTTAAACTCTTTCCGTGCTTTTGTTGCCGGAAATTCAAACCTGTAATTTACTCCTTTTTCTGTATAAGTACATATAACGTCTTTAACGTCCATGTATTGATATGGTTTTTTAGTTTTCATTTAATTTTCCTTTCCAATGCCACCAACACTTTGCCTAAAGATATTTCAATCATGCTGCCGCCCCAATAAAACCAAGAGAAACACTTGGCATATCACCATGAGTTTTTATAATTCTGTCAATGTTTACTTTTGCTTTTCTTGCAAGCGATTTAGAAAAAAACCAATATTCATACGCTGTACAAATAGGGTTATTTATTTTTTTTGCCCTGGGTTTCTTCGCAAACTCTTTGGGGATTATCCCGCTCTTAATCGATCTATCTTTGTAAAATTCGTACCATAAGCCATAGTAAGTTACCTTCACTTTTGCCCCCCTTAAAACAAAAGGCTTTTAAATAGCCATCCACCCCCGCCGAGGTTTCAGGCTACTTAAAAGCCCTTATTACCCTACGGCGGTTAGGGTCATTGGGGTTTGCAAATTTTCGATATTGCACCCCTACAAAACTGTGCCTTTTTTTGTACCTCAAGGGCGCTAAAAAGGCGCTATTTCTTTGTGGGGTAAAGACTTGTGGCCAGACTTATCATATACCGTATATGCCAGGCTCAGCGGTAAATTGGAATTTACTTAAACACTTCCTTTAAAGGCCGGCCTGCCCACTTCGGATGTGGTTCCAAACCCATTATTGCTGCCATGGTTGGGGCAATATCGCAAATTGAAAGCGGAGAAGGAATGGTGTAACCGCTTTTTATACCCCTGCCATAAATGATTATGGGGATTTGCCGGTGTTTTTTAAAATTTTGTCCATGTCCCCTGAAGTTTCCTCCGTGATCTGCTGAAAGTACGAATACTGTGCTATCGTAAATGCCTGCGTCTTTTACAGCTTGTTCGATTATTGCAATTAAATTATTCAATTCGGTTAGTTTGGCATAATACGCTTTGGAACCCCAGCCTTTACTATGGCCGATGTGGTCTGGCTCATCAAACACCACAGCGGTAAAAGCAGGTTTTTTTTCAATTATAAATGCGGCTATTTTCCGGGCTGAATTAATATTGGAGTTGATTTTAATTTTTTCTGCTTTTTCATCCGGACAAACCTTCCCAAGCACATCCCAATCATGGAAAAAGACATTGGTCATCTTACTGTTTTGTACAAGGGTAAAAATTGAAGGAAAATTCATGATATCTGATACATTGTTACTGGTTTCGCCATTGCGTTTTTCTGGCGGTGTTCCGCAAAACAAGGTAGACCAATTTGGCCAGCTTATGCTGGGCATAATGCATCGCATATCCAGGCTTGAAGCACCGCCGGCTACCATTCGTTTTACCGTTGGCATATCCGCCTTTGATACAAAAGCGCCGCCCCATCCATCAAGGCCGATAAAAACAATATGCTCTGCCGGAATTGTTATTTTCCTTAAACTATCAACTTGAGATGATACATCCGTTTTCGGATTACCGGTACAAGTTGCTGCAAAAAACAAAACACCCAGATAAATCTTCAGAATTCGGGAATTGCGCTTTAGAAGAGTTCTTTTTAAAAACGGCGGTTTTTTCCGGAAAACCATAGCGCTATTTTAATTTTTTTTCCCAAACCCTAAAAGATAGGTTTCAAAGGAATTGCTTCGGCAGGATTTAGGTTTGAAACTTTTTGTACTGTTAAAGCATTCCCGCAGGTATTTTAGTAAATCAACCGTATCCCCCCCCTGAAATACTTTTATTACCAGGTTGCCGCCGGGAATAAGACAGTTTTTTGCAAAGGAAAAAACTTCTTCTGCAAGTGATATGGATCGCTGAGTATCCACAATTCTGGATCCGGTTGTAGGTGGCGCCGCATCGCTAATAATTGTGTTGTAAGGTCCGCGATGGATTAATTCTTCCTGTACCGGGCCATGCGTAAAATCACCCTGAATAAAAGAAAAATTTTCACAGTAAGAAAAATCATTATTGTTTGATAAAAGCTGAAGATCCACTGCTGTTAGAATTAAATTTCCATGATTATTACTGGTCATTCCATACTGGCGCAGGACATAAAGGCTCCAGCTTCCCGGAGCAGCTCCAATATCCAAAACCCGAAAGTCAGTTTGTTTGGCATGTTTAAAAAAATGAAATTTTTCGTCGATTTCTTTGAGTTTATAAACTGAACGGGCCGGGTAAGCTTCCTTTTTTGCTTTTAAAGACCAAAAATCTGGTTTTTCATATAATGTCATGATACTATTTAAATTATGGAAAAAGAGTATATAACAGAGTTCGAAAAAATAGAAGCGGTCCTTAGGGAATTTCTTCCTGCTGTTCCCGGAGAAGCATGGTATAGCAAGGTGTTTCCAAGGCTGGACATAAAGCCTGAGTTAACAGAATCACTGCTGGATCCGGGGAGGGATCTTTTTAGCCGGGGGGGTAAACGCTGGCGGCCTATGTTGGCTCATTTGGTATGTAGGGCTTTAGGCGGAGGTGATGCGGCTCTGCCCTTGCTTCCTTTAGTAGAATATTCTCACACTGGCAGTCTTATTCATGATGATCTGGAGGACAATTCGGGCCAGCGCCGGGGTAAACCGGCGGTTCACCTGATCTACGGCAACGATACGGCGATTAATGCCGGAGCTTTTTTGTATTTTCTGCCCCTTACTGCATTGGAGCAATGGAATACAGAGGCTGAAGACCGGAACCGTATTTGGCAGCTTTGGGCAGAACACCTGCGTTTTCTTCACTTGGGGCAGTCCATGGATATTGCCTGGCACCGGGATTCTGCCTATTTTCCTTCTCTGGAGGATTATACATTAATGACCAGCCTTAAAACCGGCTGCCTTGCTCATTTTGCAGCCTTGTTGGGGGCAGAGACAGCTCGGATCTCTTTAAAAAACCTTCCCCCCCAAAAACCAGGCTATGAAATAAATGAAGGGCTTTTGGCTTCCTTGGGAGCGGCAGCGCAAAAACTGGGAGTGGGTTTCCAGATTTTGGACGATGTAAAAGATCTAGTTTCCGGTATAAAGGGAAAAGAACGGGGCGATGATGTGGTTGAGGGCAAAAAAAGCCTCCCGGTATTGCTTTTTATACAAACAGATACAAAGGAACGAACCGCTTTTGTTCAGCACTGTTTTAAGGCTGCCGGGGAAGGGGGAGTTGATGTACCGGAAGTCGAGGAATTTATTATCGCTCTTACTGAAGCAGGGGCATTGGAGGAAGCTCAAAAACAGGGCAGAAATCTTATTTCCGAAGCAGGGAATGCTTTTTCGGTTCTGCCGGCAGTGGATAAAGAAGCAGGCCGTCTGTTGACAAACTTAACAGAGCTTTTGCAGTAATTTTCATGCTTGAAGCTGAAATTTGGGGTGTTGCCGAAACCGGTGATGGTTTTATGATCTTTATAAAACCCCATTCATCTGAATATTCTGTCCCGATTTTTATTGGCCAGCTTGAAGCTCAGGCTATACTCATTGGCTTTGGGGGAATCAGCATATCCCGTCCGCTTACAGCCGATCTGCTTCAAAATTTTGTTAAAGAAGCAAATTTTGAACTTCTCCGGATGGAGATAACTGACCTAAAAGAGAATACCTTCTTTGGTTCTCTTGTCTTTAAAAAACCCACTGGTGAAGAGTTCATTATTGATTCCCGGCCTTCTGATGCTTTGGCTTTGGCTGTACGTTGTAAAAGCCCTATTTTTATTGATGAAAAAGTAGTAGAAACGGCCGGAATTATAACTGAAGATTTGACAACAGGAAAGGAACAGACAGCCAGAAGAGCTCTTTTACAAAATGAACTGGAAGAAGCAATTGCTGTGGAAAATTATGAGCGGGCAGCAGAAATACGGGATATTTTAAAATCACTGGAAAAGTGAATTTTACTTGTATAATGCAAGATTCATTTAGAGTAATTGAGCTTATTCCAAAGCTTTGTCAGCTTTTAAATTGGCATAATTAGTGTTTTCCAAAAAAATTCTTTAAATTTCCCAAAAAAGTTGTTTTTTTTGGAAAAAGTTGTACAGTTTTCTTAAGTACAATCGCTAAAGTACTTCCCATTTTTAAAACATTGGTATATATTTTAATGAATTCTATGCCGAAATATGAACAATGGGGGAAAAAAATTGTTCAAGCGGATGAGGTATGCTGGTTGTTTTTAGGAAATTTGCTGTAACCAAGGCAAATGTTAAAGTTTTAACGGCTCTTTTAGTACTTTTTTTAGCATTTTTTATTCTTGCTGCACAAGGAAAAGGAGCAAAAACAGACTCCAATCAAGACATTGGGGAAAGTATGGGCGGCCGGGAAAGCGCCGTTGAAGAAGTTGAAGTTGTTGCTTTAGAGACATCAGGTGTATCGGAACCGGAAGATCTAGCCCAATCCCAGCCCAGGATGCTGCTTTTTTCGTCCTACACCGTACAGCAGGGTGAAGTTTTGGGGGAAATAGCCAAGAAATTTGGTCTTTCCATCAGTACACTTGTTTCGGTAAATGATATAAAAAATACCCGGACCGTCCCGGTTGGCAAAGTTCTTCGGATTCCGAACCAGGATGGTGTTTTCTATAAGATCAAATCAGGCGATACATTAACCATTATTGCAGGAAAACACAAGGCGGATGCTGCGGAAATAACAGCCGCCAACGAACTTTTTTCAGATAAAATTAATCCCAATAGCAGCCTTTTTATTCCCGGCGCTTCTGCTCCCTGGGAAGAAGCTCCTCCTGTTGTTATTGCTGTTGTTGCTCCCCGGCCTCAGGTTATTGTATCAGGAAATATTTTTGACTGGCCTGTTCGAGGCCGAATTACTTCCGGTTACGGTTATCGTCGCAGTCCCTTTGGCCGCGGTCTCCATGACGGATTGGATATTGGCGCTCCCATGGGCACACCTGTAAGAGCAGCAATGGCCGGCAGGGTTGAGTCGGTAGGCTACGATAATGTTTACGGCAATTTTATAATTATTCGCCATACCGAAGGTTATAAAACCCTTTATGGCCACCTGGAATCGTATGAAGCCAGGAGCGGCGCTTATGTAGATACCGATACGGTTATTGGGTATGTGGGAAACACTGGGCAAAGCACCGGCCCTCACCTTCACTTTACCGTATATAAAGACGGTTCGTCGGTTAATCCCAGAGCTGTTTTAAAACCCTGAGTCCAAAACTCTGATAGTTTTAGAATAAGCTCAACTCGCTTAAGTATATTGTTTTACCAGTTCTTTTCCCTGCAGTACCCGAAGCACACCGCTGGCCAAAGCAAGCATTTCGTCTTCGCCGGGGAATACATACACCGGAGCAAGTTTGTCTACCCGCTGTTTGATTGCCCCGGTAAACCGGGTAGAGTAGGCGAGTCCGCCTGTCAGGATAATCGCATCCATTAGGCCTTCCAAAACGGCAGACATGGCGCCGATTTCTTTGGAAACCTGGTAAGCCATGGAATCCATAACAAGAGCGGCAAATTCATCACCTTCGTTGATCATCTTTTGAACTTCTAGCAGATCGGTAGTGCCGAGATATGCTTTTATTCCGCCGTTTTTTGCTACCTTGTCAATCATTTCCTGTTCGGTATATTCACCCGAAAAACACATGTGAATAATCGGGATTGCCGGAATGGCGCCGGTTCGTTCCGGGGTAAATGGCCCTTCTCCGTCTATGCCGTCGTTTACATCAATTACCCTGCCATAACGATGGGCACCAATGGTAATGCCGCCGCCCAGATGGGCAACAATAAATCTGCAATTTTCGTAGAGTTTACCCATTTCCGCAGCAAGACGGCGGGCTATGGCTTTTTGATTAAGAGCATGAAAAATGCTGGATCGTTCAACACCGGGCATACCGCTCAGCTTTGCATAACGGTCCATTTCGTCCACAACAATTGGATCAACCACATAGGCAGGTATGGAAAATGTTTTGGCCATTTCTGATGCAATAATTGCCCCCAGAGCCGATGCATGAACTGCAGCAGTAATTGAATGAAGGTCTTCCAGCATTTTTTCGTTGATCGAATAGACACCGCTTTCAATTGGTCTAAGGAGTCCGCCCCTGCCTGCAATGGCGTCGATTGTATCAATATTAATTTTTTCTTCTTCCATGCTTTTTAAAATACAGTCACGGCGTAATTCTTTTTGGTTCAGTACAGAACCGTACTGCATTAATTGCGACGTATCGTGGCGTATTGTTTTTGTGAAAATGCATGACTCATCGTCGTATAGGCTGAATTTAGTTGAAGTTGATCCGGGGTTTATTGCCAATACCCGAAAAGTTCCCGGCTGTTTTAACGGAATTTCCGTATTATGGTGTTCAGCGGTTACACTTTTCGGTTTTTCCAGGGAACGGCGCCTTACTACCTTTTCTCCGTTTTGGATCATACTAATACTGATTACACAGTCCAGGTTCAGAATACGTTCCATAACCTGGGCAAGCTTTGTGTGTATTCCCTCTATATCAATTTCCATGGTGGAAGTTCCAACACCGGCTTCGCCGGCGGCTTTTTCTTTGTCTTCGTCTACCGTAAGACGTTTAATATTCCATCCTTCATGACGAATATGACCAGCCACTCTTCCCAATACTCCAGGTTTGTTGAGTACCACTAATTCTACCTGCTCGGTTTTTGTTTTCATATTTAAAGTGTACAATGCTTTTTATTTACAGTAAATTGCATTTTTGTAAAAATGTGGTAAAATGCTTTATGATAAAAACAACTGTACTGCTACTTTTCGCACAATTGGTTATTGTGCAATTAATAAGGGCGCAGGAAACTCTGGATATTGTTAAAAACCCTGAAAAAGGCATTAGTTCCGGACGTGAACTTTCGCTACAGCTTTCTACTCGTCCCGGCGCCAAGTTTATTTTTACCCAGAATTTTATCTTTCCTTTTTTGGAAGGTTCCGGTTCGTTAACAGAAGATAATAATATAGCTTTAGCGCTTACCGCCGAAATTTCTCCTGTCTCTGTTAATGGTCTTGCTGAAACAATCTGGACGCCTATTGCGTTTTTTCAGCTTGCAGCCGGGGGCCGTATCGGTTCGGGCTGGAATCTTAATCTGTCCGGCAGAGAAGTTCGCGGAATAGGAATTAATCGGGAAAAACACAATTCAAACCGGGTGGAACATGTTGGTTCTGCGTTTGACGGACTGCTCTGGAAAATCCAAACAGGGGCTGTTCTTCAATTTGATTTGGCTGCTTTTTTTCCCGGAGACTGGAACCATGTGGTTACCAGGACTTACCATGAAATAAACTATGCCGGTTATACCGCAGCCAGGGCGGGCGAATCGTGGTATTTTGAAGATGATGATGGCGAAAATATTAATGGGTTTAACTACTACGGCAATTTGTTTATCGGTTACCAAATGCCTGTTATTCTGGATACTGTAGGTATTCTTGCCGAAGCGGATATTTACCTGTACGACACACCCGGCCGCAGCTCATGGGGTGATGAAAGAATACGCTGGAAATTTGCACTTGTCGGCAATATTGCTTTTAACGAAAATGTCAGTATGACCATGCTTGTCCAGTTCTGCACCGAAAGGAATTACACCAATCCGGACTGGAAAGACCTGTATTACCGGAACAGGAATATTGACAAATCTAACCCATTGAGCCTTGTTTTTTATCAGGCTGCCCTTGCCGTAACTTATAAGTTTTAGTGTAACTACTCCCTCTATAGGTTGTTTTATTACAGCTAAGATGGTATAATAACAGGACTTATGGAGGTATTTATGAAAAAAATCCTGATTTTAGTAATTCTTATCAGCATGGGTGGTTTGGTTTTTGCCCAGGATTCTTTTATCGATGTGGGTGTTGGATTTCAGTATGGATTGGCTAAGGTTTTCGAGGACGGAACTACTATCCGTGATATAATGAATCCTGGTTTGGTAGCGACTTTTCGCATGAACCCGGGAGCTATAGGGTTTTTTGGCCGAATAGGGCTTCTCTTTCCTTCCAAGGTTAAAGAGGGAGATTTAACTGTGGCCTACCCCGATTATGACTATATTCTGTTTGTAAACGGCGGTTTGGGAGTAACTTTTAAACAGCCAATTGGCGATAAGATGGGCTTTATCATTGATGCGGGAGTAAGCATTAACGATTTAACCTACGGTGGTTCATTTAAGGACAATATTGACACCAGATGGTCAATAAAAATAGAACAACTGGGGCAAACCTATTCTGGCGGACAATATTTTAAAAATGTATCAATGAAAGAAACCTACAATGATTTTGCCATTGGTCTTATAATCAATCCAGCCTTGCGTTTTAGCTTTTCTCAAAATATATCGATGGAATTGGGAATGGCTGTCAGTTATGATTTTTTACGGTATCGATCATATAAATTTCACGCTGATTTTACACACTCTACACTTGATGAGACTGGTAATAAACCGAGTTCTGATGTTATTCAAAATAACTTTCCTGCAGGTAAACTGGAAGGAGATAAGTTAATTCTGGAATCGGATGGGAAATGGAGCATTGTACAGCAGTTTACCTTTATACCGAGTTTAAGTGTAATCTTTAGTTTTTAAAACTGACAAAGAGTAAAGATTTACGAGTACATAAACTAGCAGAAGTTGTTCGGAAACTGCGGTTTCCGAACAACTTTGTATTTTGAACTTGTTAGAGCCGCTTTTTTACCAGCCTGAAAGACCAGTAAACAATGTTAAGGAATAATCCCATAAAAAGTGTAACTCCCCAGGTTGTTTTATGTTCAAATGGATTGGCAAAGCGGTCGGTAATATCAGTCAGGATTTCCGACGTTCTTGTAAAAAGATCCCAGGTATTCCACCGGAGATAACGGCCTATATAGATACCGAAACTTCCAACAAAAAGCAGAAAGCCCGAAAAAAATGTAACCAAAGGTTTTGGCAATTTGCGTCCCAGAATCTGTTCTATGTCCCAAAGGCTAAAAAAGCCAAAGAGCATACCGGCCCATGCATAGGAAAGGAACATCAGCGTGTCATACCAAACGGGCATGTTTTTTATTGCCCGCAGGTAAAACAAGTCGGTAATAATGTAGGGGGCATTGGGAAAAAAGAGGAGCCAGAATATTAAAAGAATTGCTATGCTCAATGCCGAACGCTGGATTTTAGGTTTAATAAAAGAAAGACTTGTAAGCGCCCAGGGGACAAAGGCCAAAAAAAGGTTCCAATTAAGAAAGATAAACCCCCAGTATCCTGTATAAAATCTGCGAATAATTATAGTACAAAAACAAAATACAGAAAGTATTGCCATAAAGGCTGTTTCATCAAGTCTGTCAGCTTCCCGTAATAATGTTCCCAATCGTTTAAGCATTTATGGTTCCTGTTTATTATTTGGTTTTTTTTCGCTTCCTTTTGATTTTTGCCTGCTGCTACAATAACGCTGCCTGGTTACTTCGTAGAGTAAAATACCTGCGGCCACCGATACATTTAAGGAATCAATACGGCCTTGTGTTGGTATAGCGGCAATGTCGTCGCACCGTTCGTGTAAAAGCCTGGAAAGGCCTGCTTCTCCTCCCATTATAAGTGCAATGCGGCCGCTTAATTCAAGATTGTAAACCTTTTGACCATTCATGTCAGCGCCGTAAACCCAAAAATTATTTTCCTTAAGCAGTTCTACTGCCCGAGCCAGATTACCTTCTTCTGCACATTTAACCCAGGCGCTGGCTCCTGCTGATGTTTGTGCAATTACCGGGGCATTTTTTGCATTACGGCGGCGGCGGCTTATTACCAAATCCACGTCAAACTGATCGCAGGAACGGAGTATGGCTCCGTAGTTATGGGGATCGGTTATTTCGTCAAGTATCAATACCAATGCGTTTTGACGGTCTCCCAATGTTATCAAAAAATCTTCCAATGTAACAATGCCGGAAGAAGCAGAGTTATCGGTTGTTTCCAGAATTATACCCCTGTGATCCGGTACAAGCCTGTCCAGATCGGCAGTACCAACCCTGTCTACACGGATTCTGCATGCAAGCGCAATATCCACCAGTTCCCTCGCTCGCGGTCCCGGCTTTGCCACAAGCAACGGCCCGCAGGGAATACCAGACTTAATCCGTTCTTCTATTGCATGAAATCCAGATAAATAGCCCATATTAATCGCTCTGTTTTTCCGAATTGAATTTTACCAATTTATCCCAATCTATTTTACCATTATTATTACAGAATAAATTTACAAATTCTTTTGTAAATTTATTTATCATTTGAACATATTGTTCGAAATATTCATCGTTACGTTCTTTAGCCTTGTATCCAAGCGGTTCTACAATATCCAAATAAATGTTTTTATCACCGCCAATAAATTCCCAAAACTCTTGTCCGCAAAATTTAAAATAAGAACCTTTATTAGTATTTTTGTTCTTTCCATAACAGCAACCATTAATACAACGGATATTTAATTTTGAGTTGCTTGTTAGTAAGGTTTTTTGAGCAGATATAAAATCATTTTCCATTTTCTTTATTTGAGAACTATTACCCCAATTTGGGCCGGATTTTATAGAAACAATATATCTTATTTTATTATTATCAAATTCCAGATCAATACCTGGTATTCCGGATTTTTTTCCGCCATATACTTTTCCATTGATAAATATTGCTAATCCTTCAAGCCAATCACCAAACATAGTTTCTTCACTTGACGATATATAAGCTTCAATAAGCTGTCTTACTATTTCTTCTGAAGTTTGTAAATATTTTGCTTTGAACAAATATGGATTTTTCTTTAATAGTACCTGTTTTAATTTTAACGTTTTTATTTTTTCAATTCGCTGCCTGTGAAATTGGGAAATATTAGTTTCTACATAATGTATTACATCATTTATAAGTGGGGACATATTCTTCTTCTTTTACAAATAGATATAAATCTTTTTCTCTTATTTCATCTTTTACCATTTGATAGTACTCCTCCAGTATATCAATGCCAATAGAATTTCTTTTTAATTTTTCAGCAGCAAATAATGTTGTTCCTGATCCCATAAATGGATCCATCACAGTGTCGTATTCTTTTGTAAAAAGCTTAATAAACCAACTTGGTAATTCAATTGGGAAGGCAGCACTATGATTTTTATTGCTGCATTCAGTAGATAAATAGAGTACATTTGTAGGGTAAGCAAGGTCGCGTGTTAACCAATTCGATATATTCTTACCAAAACCGCTCCCAACTTTTGAATTGTCTCTGATCTTATCTGTATCACTAAGGTTTTTTAGCCGTGTTTTTGCCCAATCCCCCATTGGTATCATTACTGATTCTTGATACATATTAAATTGTTTTGTTTTATTAAATTGTAAAAGTCTTTCCCATGCATCCCTGAAACGATTGGGCCATTTACCGGGATAACAGTTTTTCTTGTGCCAGATAAATTCCTCGGTCCATATCCATCCCTGCTCTCGCATTTTTATTATGAGTTCCATTACATAGGTACTTCTTTCACCATTTATAACTCTTTCTTTTATGTTTAAAATAAAAGTACCAGTTGGTTTTAAAACCCGCAAAAGTTCATTTGATATAGGTAAAAACCACTCAACGTATTTATTGGCAGGTATACCACCATAAGTATCTTTTCTTTGATCTGCATAAGGAGGAGATGTTATTATAAGATCAACGCTATCTTCTTCTATATCTTGCAGAATATCAGCTGCATCACCACAATAAATGTTAGAAGTGATTTCCATATCAATAGTATAATACTAATTATATTTTTTTTCAATATTGCGCATTGTAAATTCTGGATTTTTTTGTAAACCGGATTGACAAGAGTGTTACTATTTCCATGGAAATATAAACGATTTTAATGTCCGGGTTCCGGTGTTTTCTTTTTCTTCCGCCAGTATTTCGTTCCAGGGGATCTTTGTTTTTTTGGAACGCGGTTGATAATTCTCGTTGTTTTGTGCTGCTGTCTGTGCATCCTGCCAGTCGTATTTTAGTAGCCGGAGACGGATCGCTTCGTCCAAAAACAGCAGAGTACAGCCGGGAAAGGGAAGAACCAATACAGAGAGTAATATGCTAATAAACAGGGTAATAAGGCTGAACCCTGTATTATCGAAAAAAATAATTATACATTTTTTTATGCTCTTAATGGGGCGCTTTCCCAGACGATAATACACAGCCGGATAAAATTGAAGTGAAGCGATAATAAACAGGCAAATCCAGCAGGAAAAAAAAGCTGCTCCCAGTCCGGGTAAGCTGTCCATTTCCAGATAAACCGGTATGGTAAAACGAATTAACATAAACACAATAACCGCTGCGGCAAAAAATACCAACGCAGGAACAAAAGCGTTTTTTATGTTGATAAAAAAATCTGCCGGACCGGGACGCCGGTAATCTGACACTTCTTTAAGAACAGAAGAGGCGGTACAAAGATATACAAATAAAAAATAGATAAGAACAAAAAAGAGAATAACTCCCGCTAATTGAAACATGGGAAGCAGGAAAAAGGAAAGAGCCAAAAAAAGATAAAAGCCGAAATTTACAGCGGAAATAAAAAAGAAGTTATCCCATGCATCGTAAAAAAACTTTTTTACAAGAAATCCTGTCATTTGTAATTCTCCTTACAACAATCCGCTTCTCTTTACTTCAAGATAGCGGTTTATGAGTGCCGGGCCAAGTTCCCGGGAATTGCATTCCAGAGTAAGCAAACCCAGATGTTCCCAGGTTTTGTAAAGGCGTCTGCGTGCGCTTAAATAAGAAAAGGCCGCCGCCGTTTCCAGCGCTTCTTCTGTTCCTGCCGGTTTTCGTTTTGCAATTTTTTCCGCTTCCATTTCCTTTAAACTTACCAGAAGCAGCAGGTGCCGCCGTTGAATCCTCCGGAGTATCCAGCCAAGGGATTCACCATCTTCTTCCCGGAAATTACTGATCATTACTATAAAGGTTCGCCGTTTAAGCCGGGCAAGAGCGCTTTCCAGGGCGGAAAAAAGAGAAGAAGGAGTGCTGTCGCATTTTACATCGTAGAGGCTTCGGATAATTCCTGAAAGTGCGCTCATACCTTTGCGGGGAGGCAGCCACCGTTCTTCTGTTCCAAAGCAGCCCAACGCTACACCGTCACTGTGTTTCAGCGCTACCCAGGAAAGGAGCAGGGCTGCCTCCAGGGCGCTGTCGAATTGAGTCCGCAAAAAAGTACCTGGAGTCCGGGCAGAATTTTTATCTGAAACAACACCTCCCATTTCAGCAAGAGGGGAATCGCCTGACGGCCCTGTTGAATATTCCAGACGGTTCAGCCGGTAACCCGAATCCAGAAGGAGCAGTACCTGCTGATCCTGTTCTTCCTGATATTCACGGACTATTGGTTTGTTACGCCGGCCTGTTGCTCTCCAATCGATGGCCTTAACAGAATCACCCTTTTGATAATCCCGTAGGCTCATGAATTCCATTCCCTGACCGCGCTTGCGTATTACTTTAATCCCTGTCTGTTCAAGTATGCCGCGAAGCTCTGCGCCGGAAGTGAGTTTTCGGAAATCGGGAAATGTCCTGCCACGGCTGACGCAGGGATGAATCACTTTAAACTGCCAAAACCCCAGAAATGAACCAAGAAGCAGTTCCGTACGGCTGAATTCCCAATTTCCCCGTTCAATGGGAATTACCGGATACTCAAAAATATAAAAGGCATTGCGCGGATTTTGGCCCGGTTTAGGCATTTTTTTGAACAGCTTGCGATTGAGTTTTACCGGAAATACACTGCAGTCTATACTGTCCGGGTACAGATCGAAGAGCTTTGCTGTTCCGGCAATAAAACGATTTTTTCCTGCCAGGCTTATGTTCAATCTGACAAGAGCTTCCCGGCCAAGGGTAAGGGTACTGTTCAGTTTCCGTTCTATGTGCAACCGGTCGGTAAAGAACGACAACATAATTGCATCAATACTGATTACGGGAAGAAGTAATAGCCCGGAAAAAATCCAAAAAACATACAGTTCGTTAAAAAAGAAAGCCGATGTTCCCAAAAAAAGAAAACAAATCATTATGATAAAAAAAGTCCGGCCGGGTTTGATCATTTTCTGGGCGCTTCCACGGCAGAGAGTATGCTTTCTACAATGTTGTTTTCGGTAAGCCCTTCCAGTTCGCCTTCTGCGGAAAGTGTAAGCCGGTGAGCCAGAACGGGAACCGCCAGGGCTTTAACATCGTCGGGAATAATAAAATCCCTGCCTTCCAATAAAGCTTTGGCGCGTGCACAGCGTATCAGCGACAGACTGCCCCGGGGACCTGCGCCGCATTCAAGCACCGGGCTTGAGCGGGTGGCAGTACATAGACGTACCGCATAATCAATTACTGCATTATCGCAATGCATTGATGAAACCAGATTCTGAATGGCCGTAAAATCTTCTGGGTTCATTACGGTATTTACCGCAGATACTGTTAGTTCAGCCCCGGTTTCGCCGGAAAGAACCTGTTCTACCATAAGCTTTTCTTCCGCTGCAGGCGGATAGGTCATCAGAGCCTTCATTAAAAAACGGTCCTTTTGAGCATCCGGCAGCGGATACGTTCCTTCATGTTCAAAAGGGTTTTCTGTTGCCATTACCATAAAAGGCCTGGGAAGCGAATGGCTTACGCCGTCCAGGCTTACCTGGTATTCCTGCATCGCTTCGAAAAGACTTGCCTGGGTTTTGGCCGGAGACCGGTTGATTTCATCGGCAATAAGTATATTGGTAAACACCGGTCCTTTTTTTGTAATAAAATTGCCTGTTGATGTGTCAAGAATTACAGAACCGGTAACATCGCTGGGCATCAGATCCGGTGTAAACTGGATACGGCGTGAATCACCCCCCAAAGCTTTGGCCGCACAGCGGACAAGGAGAGTTTTCCCCAGACCGGGAACTCCTTCTACCAGAATATGTCCTCCGGCCAACAGAGTAACAAGAAGCTGATGTACCAGTTCTTCCTGACCGATAAATGCCCTGGCAATCTCTTTTTTAACTTTTTCCAGTGCTTCCCTTGCTTCACTTGTTGTATAGTTCATAGTTTCTCCTTGTTTAATTCTTCCAGTTGTTCCATTAATTTTTTTTGGTTATTCAGAAATTGTACAAAAGTGATTTCTTTTAATAATGAGTTTGTAGCTGCGGACGCAATTCCTTTACTTCGGCGCTTCTGTTCCAGTTCTTTTTCGTAGACTTCGATGTACTTACCCAGAGCATGATTTTTTTTAAGAAAACGGCCTTCCGCCAAGAATCGTTCATGCAACGGTTTGCCGGGTTTTTCCGGCGCCGGTCTGTAACGTCCAAAGAGCGGAATCACCATCCAGAATCCTGTAATAATCAGCAGAACAAGAGAGATAATCAATGCCGCAGGATTTCCTCTTTCTGCCAGATTGCCGAGAAGATGCCCTTTGTTACCGCTTAAGGATCTGATAAACAGTATTCCTTGCTTATCTTCCGGCATATTACCAAGAAAAATATCCGCCGCAAGATCTACGTTTTGTTTTTCGTGCAATGCATAATTCTTAAGAAAATTTGCTGTTCCAGTAAAGATTAAACTGCCTTTTCCAATTTCAAATTTTACAAGTTTGGTTATTCCGTTGTTATTATTCATTACAAAGGTTTTGTATCTTAACGGAGCATCGGGATCCGCTCTTTTAAAAGAGATGTGCCAGTCAAAATACGGCGATTGTTCCTGTTTTGTTTTGCTTGAGTCTTCGTCTTCATTTTTTTCTTCTTCTATAATAAAAAAAGTATCAGTTTTATCAACGGTTTCATCATAATTATATGATGAAACCGTTGCAATATCCAGGAACTCCATAAAATCTCTTAATCGATAATTAATGTAGTTGTCCAGTGAGATAATTAATTGATTGCCTTCTTCCAGCCATGGGATCAGCAATTCCGGATTTTTATTCCAGCTAAAACAGGATGTTTCCAAAAAAATTATTTTTTCTGATCCATTAAGTATGGTATCTACATTTCCTGTGGTTAAAGTTTTAACAGGTTGGCCGAATTCTTCGAGCCATTTTTCCAGGGCATAGAATGAGTTGGCTCTTACTTCTCTGGATGGGCCTTCCCAGCGTGTGCTTGGAACAATTTCCAGTTGGGTATAACAAAAAACACCGGCAATAAGAATTATTCCCAGAATAACAAGAAAAACAATAAGCGATTGATTGTCTTTCATTCGTTTATCCTCTGGTTTTCCAGTAGTATCCTGCATGATACAACAGCCTGTTCAAAAGATCCCGCTGCCGGTTCTTGTCCGCCGTAAGCAAAAATTATCCAGTTACGGATAAAATCTTCAAAGCTTTTTATGCCGCCTGAGAAATCAGGTGTATTTGCTTTGTTCTCTTCGTTTGACAAAGCGGGTACAGAATAGTTTTTTCGAACAATTGCCAGGCTTTCATATTCTGTGGCTTCTGCCGGGAAAGGAAAAAACCACAGTTTGGTAAAAACGGAAATAAATGCTCTGAAACATAAAGCCCAGGCTTCGCGAATTTTGCCTTTCCTGTGAAGTTCTTCGGCTTGCCGTAAAAGCGTTTGATACTCTTCACGGGAAGGGTCGTCGATATTGCTTTTTCCGGATGATCTTGCCGGGAAAAAACGCTTTCGCCGCCGGTACGCATAGAACGCTCCAAAACCAAGCGTAGCACAAACAATTGCTACAACGATAAAACGGAGAAGTTTTCCCATTATTTCTTCGATAGTGGAAACAGAAATATCGGGCATTCTGTATCGTGTTTCATTTTTTTGTTTAAATTGAATTTTCCGGCTTTCTTTTCTGGTTCCAAATTCAGGGTCTTCCAGGATTTTGGTCAGGGTTTTCCCGGCTTCTTCGGAAACAGGCGTCGTTTTAAGCCATTCTGGTTGAATAGAAGGTTCTGACGTAAAACCCGGACCGGGGATAAAGAACAAGAACAGGATTAAAACCGGAATGGCAAGAACAGCTTTGTTAATAGAGTCTGGAAAACGGTATGATTTTTTATTTTTTTCAACGCAGGTTTTAAAGAGTAATTCTATGTCCCAGCCTTCTGTTTCTACGCGGGAATTGATATACAAACTAAAACCCATGGTAACATAAAGAGTTTCAATAAGGATTTCGTTTAAAAAATACAATAAAGAAACAATATTGTTTTCTTCACTGAAAAAATTAAGAAAATTGTTGTTTTCTCCTCTGATCATGTTAATAATACTATTAAGGAACACAAGTTCTCCGATATTCAGGGCTATTATCATACCGATGCAAATTAGTGTCAGGGGCAGGCCGAAACCAAGACCGTTCCGGGTCAGAAGCAGTTTGCGGCGTTTATAATTTTTTCCATTAAGGCGTTCCAGTACCCGAAGAGGCATACGGGCCGAACGGAAAGGAGAAAGCCGCCGCCAAAGAAGATCACCGGCAAGCCCGGTTTTTAAAGTTTTGCCCAGTCCCCGGAACAGACGGCGGAAGGAAGCATGAGGTTCAAAAAAGCGGATTGAAACTACATGCAGGCAAAAACGATCCAGCAGTGGTTTTAACCACCAGATAACCAAAAGTGTAATATGGAATAACCAGTTTGTTTCCAGCCTTGCCGTAATTTGGCTGACAGCAAAAAGAATTACCAAAGGGATTCCCATAAAAAACAATATGGGAAAACAATTTGTCCGCCAAAGCAGGACACCCATGTCCGCTGCTTCCCAGCCGCTGCGGCGGCGGAACAGTACTGCAGGACTTAAAGCATTGGTCATGCTTTGTTCCTTGTTTGATAACCGTCTAATGCCGAAGGAGAACGGCCTGCAAAAACAAAATAAATTACTACAAGGAATATTGCCGTAAAACCTGCAGTAAAACGTATTGTTTGATTTATTTCATGCCGCGAAGACCAGAAAGCTTCGACAATTGCGGCGATTACCAGCATTACAGCGCTACCCGAAATCAGGGGCAACGCTGTTTTGCCGGCTTCACGGAGTGAAGCGCCGCGGCTTAAGCCGCGTGTAACAAAGAGCCGGTAGCCCAGCAAGAACCCCGCCTGGGCAGAAATAACAATGGCGATTAATTCAAAAGCTGAATGGCCAATGACAAAGGAAAAGAAGGTTCTTTGGTATCCGCAGTTGATAATATGTCCCGCAGCTGCGCCGATAAAAATTCCGTTAAACGCAAGAATAAAGAGGCTCCCCACTCCTGCAAGCAAGCCGCCTGCAAAAGTTCTAAAGGCAATTGAAATATTGTTAAATATATAAAACCCAAACATATCCGCATCGGTACTTACTTCCCGCGGTTTAAGGTAATGGGAACTTTCCGGATTGTACATTTCTTCCAGCATTGCCGCATGCCATGGAGACATGAGTTCATTGATAAACCCGGGAAAACGGATACAGAGGAGAGCGGAAAAAACAGCAAGCCCGAAAAAAATAAAAAAGCAGGCGCTAAAGCTTCTCCATTGACTGCGTAAGGCACGGGGAAAAGTATTAAAAATAAAGGCAGAAAAACTTTTAATAGAAAATGGTTTGGAGCCGTAGAGAATCTGGTTCCCCTCCAGCGTTATTCGATTAAGCCGTTCTATAAGAGCAGGATCAAAACCGTTTGATTTGGCTGTATTAAGATCTCCCGTCAGCTGCCTGAAGGCTTGGGGAAACCACGCCGCACGTTCACGCAATTGCTGTCTTCGGGCAAAATACCCTTTCCGGCCTGTCCCTGTTGCTATGCTTCCTGTTAATAGTCTTTCCAGTTCTTTCCAGTCCTGTTCCCTTTTTGCTATAAAACTCCGTTGAGTCATCTATCCCCCGTAAAGGATCGTGCAATACCCAAAAGATATGCAGCTCCGTGACTTACAATTTCCGGAGTGTTTTGCAATGAAGCAGCCAGCGGGCCTGCTATTTCATCTGCTCTTGCTTCACCCAATAACGGATAACGCCTTGCGAACATCAATATGCCCTGTTTTTCTTCAAATGAAAGGGCTCTTTTGGGAAGGATTGGTTCAATACCCGAAAGCCAGTTTGTCTTGTTCGATTGTTCGGGAATCTGAGACTGCCAGGTGTAGATAACAAGAGTTCCCGCCGCCCAATCTCCGGGCCTCCTGAAAGCTTTACTGACAGATGCGGTCAGAAATGCGATAATATACAGCCCGATATACCCGTCTACAAAACGGAGAAGGTTTCGTATAAACGAAGCGCCGGCACTGACCGGAGAACCGTCGTTTTGAACAACCCTAAGTCCTAAAATTCTCTTTCCCGGACTTTGTCCCCGAAAAAAAATATCAAAAAAAACATGGTAAAACCAATCCAGAACAAAATATAAAAGCAAAAAAATCCAAAGGCCTCCGAACGGGTTCATTAAATAAAAGTAAATAATTAATAAAATAAACATCACTATCCATTTAATGAATGTATCAATACTATAGGCACAAAAACGGGCGCATAAACCAGCCGGGTATAAAGTATATTCTATCCCTTCCGGAGTTTCGGAGCGGAAAGAGGTATCGTTCTGAACGGGACCTGTCATTTAATAAATGCGCCGAAAATAGCTGAAATTATTACAATAAGAAAAATCAGGGCAATAAAGGCCAATCCAATGATCATTAAAACCCCGATAAAAGTCCACAGAGATTTATTGTTCTTAAATGCTTCTTCCAAATCTCTGTTATCACCGGTGAATATGTAACTTTTTAAATATTTTCCAAACCGAAATAAAAAAAGTATCGGAAAAAAGTAAATAGACAGAAGCAGAATATAAAAAAAAGCCATACCCGGACCTATAGCCCTGAAAGGGGCAAATTCCGGAGTATCCGGCATCATATTCCTTATTCCAAAAGCAAATATAAGTATTGATAAAATAGAAAGGCCAAGACTGATAAAACTGCAAATTCCGATAAAACGAAGCCATGGAGAAGCCTTTTTCAGATAAAAAACCATATTCTCCGTTAAAACCCTGTCAGTCAGTGGGTTAACAGCGCCGGCTTCTGTTTGAGGGCTTTCGTAGGGGTTTCCAGTGTTATCTGACATTAATACGCCTCCTATTGAGTGTATTATAGTATATTTCCTTGTTATAATATAATCTATGTTTAATAAATTAAATAGCAGGAGGCAAAAAATGAAAAAAGAAATGATTTTTGGGGTTCTGTTAAGCGTAATGACAGTTGGAACTTTTGCTCAGGAAAACAACAAGGTTTTTTCCTGTAAAGTCGGGACTTTTGAAGTTTTTATGTTCGTTGAAAGCCAACGCAAAGGAAATGCGGGGATTCTTGTTGGCGCCGACGAAGCCACACTAAAGCGTCATATTCCGGTATTTGGTTTTTTCCATTCTACCAATATGTTTCTTATTAAGGGAAATGGTCAGAATATTTTGATCGACACCGCATTCGGCGGTGCAGCGTTTGAGAGCATGAAAGCATTGGGGGTGGAACCGGATCAGATTGATGCAGTTCTTATTACTCATCTTCATGGTGATCATATTGGCGGTCTGGTAAAAGACGGTCAGGCTGTCTTTCCGAAGGCTGCAATATATCTTTCCCGGCTGGAACATGACCACTTTACCAAAACCAATCCGAATCAGGGAGCGGTTGCCGCTCTGGCTGCTTATGGTTCCCGTGTACAAACTTTTGAACCCGGTGAATTGGGCGGGAATCTGACAGAACTCCTTCCCGGAATTACCCCAATTGCCAATTATGGACATACTCCGGGGCATACCGTATTTTTGGTGGAAAACAACGGAGAAAAGTTTTTAATAATCGGAGACCTTCTGCATGTAGCGGTTGTTCAGTTTCCCGTTCCGGATATTTCCGCAACCTATGACATGGATCAAAAGACAGCAGCAACAGTACGCAGGCAGATTCTGGACTACGCGGCAAAGAATAAAATTCTCATTGGCGGTATGCACATAGTCTATCCTGGTACGGGCATGGTGGAAGCCGACGGAAGTGGATTTAAGTTCGTACCATCAAAGTAAATAAAAATAATGAGGCTCCCCGCGGCTTGCCGCGGGGTATTAAACCAGACTTTCGAATAAAAAAATGCTGGGTGGCAAAAGCTACCCAGCATTAACGGTAGAACTACTGTATATTAAAACCGGTAACCAAAAGACAGGGTTACACGCGGGCCTCCAATGAATATATAGTTTTCGACCATTTTAAAAGCATCATTAAACCCGACAATAGCATCTTCATCTATATTATCTCCGATGCCTTTTGCCAGTTGTTTCGGTATGGTATCACCCATACCGATTCCTCCGTAATATCCAATGGCAGGTTCAATGGTAAATCCGCCGTTTTTACCGAAACTTATTCTCCATCCCAGTTTTGCGCCGAATTTAAAATAATTTCTTGATGCAGTAACTGAAACAGATCTGATCTCTTTTTGGCCGTAACCGTCTACAACGGCTTCGCCCGAGAATGACGTTGAAAGATTTGCATAACCCAGCATACCGTCTATAAAGAATGTTTCTCCGCCGGGATAAAAACGAACATGCCCTTCTATGGAAAAAGAAGTAATATTTATTCCAAGAGAAGCTTTGGCGTTTATTAATAAATCTGTATCATAACCATCTTCTACAATTCCCAGATCGCCTCTTAAATAAGCGAATCTTCCTGCTATGCTTAGCTTTGGAAGAATTTGCCGTTCATATTGTGCTCCAATGCCGAAACCGCTGCTGCTTGGACCGTCTTCGTCTATATATTTACCAATTTGTCCGATGGCTACACCGACAAGTGTCGGGCCGAGATCTACAGTAATTGTGTTCTTTGACATGGATCCAAAATCTGTTTGTGCAAAAACTCCGCCTGTAACAAGTGCTACAAGAACCAACAATACAAATCCTTTCTTTGCCATTAAATACTCCTTAATCTAAGCAAGATCTTTTTCCGGTTAAATACCCAACTAAAATATATAGATACATTATTAAAAAGTCAATGTTTCGTGTTTTAGTGACTTGAATATTTTTTCCAGTCGGAAGGGGCAATACCTGTTTTATGTTTAAAGAGCCGGGAAAAATAGTACTGGTCTTCAAAGCCCATACGCCAGGCTGCTTCTTTAACGGAAATGTTTTCTTCGCTGAGAATTTCTTCAGCTTTGTGGATCTTAAGCTGGATAAAATATTGGTACGGAGTCATTGAACTGAATTGTTTAAAAACCTCATTTAGACGGGAGGTACTGATCCCGATTTGGGAAGCGATACCTGGTATGTTAATATCTCCATAGATATTTTTTTCCATAAGAAATTTGGCTTTTTCTACAATCTGCTGATAGAAATCCGGTTGTTCCTGACGTCTGGAAAGCGAGAGTATTTCGGTAATGATGGTAAGGACAGCGGAACAGGCCTTCATCTGGTAAAGCGGTTTTTGAGATTTTACCTCATCAAAGATTTTTTTAAATATCGAGGTAAAGTAATCGTAGTGGCCAATATTAAAAAAAAGCCGGTCTTCCGAAAGGAGTCCTTGTTTGACAAGCTTGTTAAAAAAAGATCCTTTAAAGCCTACCCAATATTCCTGCCAGCCGATTTCTTTTTTTGGATAGTAAAAATGTTTAAGCCCGGGAAGAATTAAAAACATTGAGCCGGGGACAACGTCCCAGATTTTGCCCGGGGCGGAAAAGATTCCTTCTCCTTCTGTTACATAAATAATTTGATATTCCGGAAGTATCCTTCCTTCAGCAACGGGACGGAACGGAGCAGGATGCTTTTCCTTTTCAGGCGGATAAACCGTACCCGGAGTTATATTTTGGCTGCCGGCGGTGGTACAAACCATGCCTAGCCTTTCATCTTCCTTGCTGTATGGTAGATAATGCCAAAACCCCCAGTCTCTTTCGCCCATACTGGCATTTTCTGACTGCCCGGTTTTCTCCATAGTAAAATAGTATTGCATGTTTTGTCCATCCCCGCAAGAGAAAAGTCCATGAAAGTTATTTGTTTTTTCCATGTGATTAAGAGAATTGTCCATTTACAAAAATTGAATTTCTGTTAGAAAATAAAATTATGTTACAATGCAGGATTGGTTTATTTGGAATTGGACTGGATACCTATTGGGGTCAGTTCGAAGGCCTGTTGGACAGGCTTAAAGGCTATCAGAAGATCATCGCTGGTAAGCTTGGAAAAACCGGACTGGAAGTAATTGATGCCGGCATGGTAGACAATCCCGACAAAGCCAGAGAAGCAGCAGCTCTTTTTTCAGAAAAAAAAGTAGAGGCAATTTTTCTCTATATATCAACCTATGCGCTTTCCCACACTGTTCTTCCGGTAGCCCAAAACCTTAAAGTCCCGGTAATTGTTTTAAATCTTCAGCCTGTTCCGGCTATCGATTACGACAGTTTTAACGCATTGGGAGACCGGGGAAAGATGACCGGTGAATGGCTTGCCCATTGCCAGGCCTGTTGTGTGCCGGAAATTGCCAATGTGTTTAATAATGCAGATCTAAAATATGACATAGTAACCGGCTGGCTCCGGGACGAAGAAGCCTGGAAAGATATTGATGAATGGTGTACAGCCATTCAAACAAGGGCCAGGTTACGCGATACACGAATCGGCATTTTAGGACACTATTACTGCGGAATGCTTGATGTTTATACCGATGTAACCCGACTTGCTGCCGTTTTTGGAAGCCACTTTGAACTCCTGGAAATTGATGAACTAAAAGCCTTACGGGATGGAATAAACGTACAGCAAATCAAGGAAAAGCGGCAGCAATTTGAAAAAGAATTTGCTGTTTCTTCTGAATGTGAAGAAGCTGAACTGGATAGAGCGGCTCTGACTTCCTGTGCGTTGGATGTACTTGTTGATAAAAAACGGATTGGAGCCATGGCTTATTATTATGAAGGCTGGGCGGGTAATGATCATGAAAATATCGTCAGTTCGGTGATTGCAGGCAACACCCTCCTTACTGCTCATGAAGTGCCTGTAGCCGGTGAATGTGAAGTAAAAAATGTTGTGGCTATGAAGATTATGGACATTATGGGAGTCGGCGGTTCTTTTTCCGAATTCTATGCAATGGATTTTAACGATGATGTGGTGCTTTGGGGTCACGATGGCCCGGCTCATGCAGCTATTGCAGAAGGAAAAGTTGCTTTGGTTCCTCTGCCCGTTTACCACGGTAAACCGGGGAAGGGTCTTTCAATTCAAATGAGTGTAAAGAATGGGCCTGTAACTTTATTGGCAGTTGTCCAGGGATCGGATGGTTCGACTTTTTTTCTCTGTGCCGAAGGTCAGTCGGTACCGGGACCGGTACTGCAGATTGGAAATACCAACAGCCGGTATCGCTTTGATATTGGGGCAAAGGAATTTGTAAACCGCTGGTCCAAAGCCGGCCCTGCTCATCACAGTGCCATTGGCGTTGGACATCTGGCAGATAAACTGGAAAAGCTTGGAAAACTGCTGGGGATTCCTGTAATGCGGATTTGTTAAAGAGGTAATGCGTGGCAAATTTTGTTCTTGAACTAAAGAATATATCAAAGACCTTTCCGGGTGTTAAGGCTTTAAGCGATGTTCATTACGAATTAAAACCCGGAGAAATACATGCATTGATGGGCGAAAACGGCGCAGGTAAATCAACATTTATAAAAATCATTACCGGCGTTTACAGCCCGGACAGCGGAGAAATTCTTATAGACGGAAAAAAAGTACATATAACGGCGCCGCTGGATGCTCAGGCTTTAGGGATTGCCGCTATTTATCAGCACGTTACCTGTTTTCCCGATCTTTCTGTGGCGGAAAATATTTTTATGGGTCATGAACAAACCACTTCTGCCGTAAAGCGCATTGATTGGAAGACGATGAACAGAAAAGCCCAGGAATTGCTGGACCAACTGGACGCAAGTTTTGATGCGCGTACCATTATGGGATCCCTGTCAGTTGCCCGGCAGCAGATTGTGGAAATAGCAAAAGCACTTTCGGTTAATGCACGGATAATCATTATGGATGAACCTACGGCAGCCCTTTCCGCACGGGAATGTGAAGACCTCTATAGAATTACCAAGGGGCTTAAGGCAAAGGGGAACTCTGTAATTTTTATTTCCCACCGCTTTGAGGATATGTACAATCTTGCTGATCGGGTAACGGTATTTCGTGACGGCAATTATGTAAATACCTGGAATGTTTCCGAAGTGGACGATCACAAAATGGTGGTTGCCATGGTGGGCCGGGAAATCAACCAGTTTTTTCCCAAAAGGAACACTGTACCGGGAGAAGAAATCTTCCGGGTAGAAGCTTTGTCTCGGACCGGTTTTTTTAGGGATGTGAATTTTTCTGTAAGAAAAGGAGAGATCCTCGCCCTGACAGGACTGGTAGGAGCAGGCCGGACCGAAGTATGCGAGGCAATTTTTGGTATTTGCCCTTACGATTCGGGAACAATTACGCTGGACGGAAAACCGCTTGATCACCTTACACCATCGGAAACGCTGGACAGGGGTATTGGTTATTTGCCGGAAGACCGCCTTAAACAAGGCCTGGTACTCCGGTGGGAAATTTCCAAAAACATTACACTGCCGGCACTCGAACGTTTCCTGAATTATTACTTAATAAATCACAGGCAGGAAAATGAAACAGCCCGGGATTTGTCGGAAAAACTGGGAGTAAAAGCACAATCTGTCCACGATAAAGTGTCTACGCTTTCCGGCGGAAACCAGCAAAAGGTAATTGTAGCAAAGCTCCTTACTTCAGACATGAAGATTATTATTATGGATGAACCTACAAAGGGTGTTGACGTAGGAGCAAAGACGGCAATTTATACAATCATGAATGATCTTGTTGATGCAGGGTACGGCATTGTTATGGTGTCTTCGGAAATGCCTGAAGTTTTGGGAATGAGCGACCGTATTGTGGTAATGCGGGACGGTAAAGTATCGGCTGCCTTTGAAACAAAGGGAACCACCCAGGAACAGATTCTTCGTGCGGCCATACGGGAGTAGTTATGTTGTTAAAGAAGATTTCATCCGGTGAAAAATTCAGGGATTTGGGACTGGTCTTTTTTATTATTCTGGTGAGTATAATCATCCAGTTCCGTAATCATGAATTCCTTACTCCCGGTAATATCAACAATATTCTTACCAATACGGCGATACTCAGCATTCTTTCGGTAGGAATGATGATGGTTCTTTTAACGGGCGGTATCGATCTTTCCGTTGGGGCAACCATTGCATTTTCCGGTATGGTAACGGCTTTAACGGTAAGGGAAAAAATTCCTTTGCCGGTGCCGCTTCTTATTGCGGAAAGTATTGCCGTTGGCGCTGTTTTGGGATTTATCATCGGAACCCTGGTTGCCCGGTTTTCCATTCTGCCGATTATTGCCAGCCTTGGAATGATGAACGTAATTCGTGGATTTACCTATCTGGTCAGTAAGGGCGCCTGGGTCAGCGCATACCAAATGAGTCCTGAATTTAAAGCGTTGGGTACAGGAAAAATCTTCGGTGTAAACAACCTTATAGTTTTTGCAATTGTTATCTACATTGCTTTCTATTACTTTATCAATTTTACCAGAACCGGCCGCCGTATTTATGCCGTTGGTTCAAATCCCGAAGCGGCGGAAGTAATTGGTCTTCCGCGAAAACAGATTGTTACTCTTGTTTATGTTTTAATGGGCGCTCTGTCGGGTTTGGCAGGCGTTCTCTGGGTAAGCAAGTTTGCTTCTGCACAGGGAGATACCGCAGTTGGTTATGAATTAAACGTAATTGCTTCCTGTGTACTTGGCGGTGTAAGCGTGTCGGGAGGCCGGGGAAAAGTTTCGGGCCTTATCCTGGGTGTAATTCTTTTTGGAATACTGGCCAATGCGCTGCCCTTAATAAGAGTATCACCGTTCTGGCAGCAGGCAATTCAGGGGTTTGTAATTTTGGCGGCAATTATTACCAATGTAATGATTAAGCGGAACAATGACCGGCTTACCCTGCGGAAACGGGCCATATAGGAGCGGAACATGAGCAAAATTATCAGCGCTACATCAAACTGGAATGCCCGGAAGTTTTTCTTTCAGTGGGAATGGCTATTGGTGGCGATTTTTATTGTGATTCACCTGATTAACAGTTTAATTTCCCCCTGGTATTTTAATGTTAACACATTTCTGACAGCTCCCATGAGTTTTTTGGACAAGGCGTTTATCGTTCTTCCCATGATGCTGGTGATTATTCTGGGTAATATTGATATTTCTGTCGCATCCATTGTGGCTCTTACTTCTGTACTGATGGCGGTGATCTTTAATGCGGGAGTTCCGATGTCTCTGGCTCTTGTTTTGGCCCTTTTTATAGGGACAATGCTGGGCGGAATAAACGGACTTTTGCTTGTTAAATTCAAAGAACTTCCTGCAATGATAGTAACGTTGGCGACGATGACGATTTATCGCGGTGTTGCATACGTGATTATGGAAGACAGGGCAGCCGGAGGATTTCCTTCCTGGTTTTCCTTTTTTGCGTGGGGTCATGTAGGGCCCTTCCCCTTTATCATGCTTGTTTTCGCTGCCGCGGCTGTTGCTTTTGGTATCCTGCTTCACAAAACAGGGTTTGGGCGAATTATCTACGGCATGGGAAGTAATCTAACCGCTTGCAAATATTCCGGAATAAAAACCGATCGTGTACTTCTTATTGTAGGTCTCCTTACAGGATTGATGTCTGCGGTGTGTGCTATTTTTCTTACTTCCCGGATGGGAAGTACAAGGCCCAATGTAGCTCTGGGTTATGAACTGGATGTTATCGCCATGGTGGTTCTTGGCGGAGTCAGCACTTCCGGAGGTACAGGCCGTATAGCCGGGCCTCTTCTTGCGGTTTTTATTATAGGGTTTCTTAATTACGGCCTGGGACTGATCAATGTTTCCGCCCAGGTGCTGCTTATTATATTGGGTCTTCTTTTGGTTCTTTCGGTTCTGGCAATGAATCTAAGAACTACCAAACGGGTAAAAAAATCTGCATAGGCGGATTTTAAATATAACAAGTTTTATCAGGAGGAAAAGATGAAACCAGCAAAAAAGGCATTAGTGTTTTTACTGGTACTTGCTGCGGCTCTTGCTGTAGTATCCTGCGGCGGCGGCGGTAGCAGCGGCGGCGGAGCAGCAGCCAGTAATACCCACGCCATGGTGTTCAAGAATACCGGTAACCCTTACGGCGAACGCCAGATGGGCGGTTTTGAAGATGGTATTAAAGAACAGGGCGGAGTTGCAATTCTCCGCGCACCGGATCAACCTACGGCAGAAGCCCAGATTCAGATTATCGAACAGCTTATTGCCCAGAAGGTTGCTTCGATTTGTATCGTCGGCAACGATTACGATGCACTTCAGCCTGTTCTTACCAAAGCAATGCAGGCAGGAATCAAAGTGTACTCACTTGACTCTTCGGTAAATCCTGCCAGCCGTGCAACCCATGTGAACCAGGCAGACACCATTGCAATTGGCGAAACCCTTGTCGAAGCGGCTTTTGATCAGGCCGGAGGCAGCGGAGAAATTGCAATCCTTTCGGCAACCAGCCAGGCTTCGAACCAGAATGCATGGATTGCAGTAATGCAGGAAACCCTGAAACAACCCAAGTATGCAAACCTTGACCTTGTAAAGATTGCATACGGTGATGACCTTCGGGATAAATCAACTTCCGAAACCGAAGCGCTTCTTTTAAGCTATCCCAACCTTAAGGTTATTGTTGCTCCCACAACAGTAGGAATTGCAGCTGCATCAAAAGTAATTTCCGATAAAGGTCTTATTGGAACAGTGAAAGTAACTGGTCTTGGACTTCCTTCGGAAATGGCTGAATACATTGATAACGGTGCATGCCCCTATATGTTCCTGTGGAATCCCATTGATGTAGGGTACCTTGGTTCTTTTACTGCAACAGCGCTGACCGCTGGAGAGATCACCGGTGCAGTGGGCGACAGTTACAACGCCGGACGGCTGGGACGCTATACCATTACCCAGGCAGGCGACGGCGGAACCGAAGTTCTTCTTGGCCCTCCGTTTAAATTTGAGCCTTCCAATATCAATGATTGGAAGAATGTTTATTGACGAACGGAGCGAAATCGCGCCCGTGCTTGCATGGGCATGATTGAGCGAGTGAGGAAACGAAAGGTATAATACCCCGCGGCTTGCCCTGCGGTATTATACCTTTTATTAAGAAATAGAACCTGACAACCTGACCGCTTTGCAAAGCGATCAGGCGGTCAGGCAGTTTTATCAGACAATTAGTCGTACTTAGCAGGAGTTTATAATGAAACGAAATGCCTTTGTTATGCATTTACATCCGGGCTGCGAAGCGGAATACAAAAAACGGCATGACGAAATATGGCCGGAGTTAAAAGAAGAACTCCGTAAAGCGGGAGTTTCGGACTATACTATTTATCTGGACAGAAAAACAAATACTCTTTTTGCTTACCAGCATTTGGCTGACGATGCCGCCGACGGAGAATTGGCCGGAAAGGAAATAGTAAAAAAATGGTGGCATAAGATGAAGGATATTATGGATTCCAACCCGGATGAATCTCCGGTTTGTGATGATCTTGCCGAAGTATTTCACATGGATTAATTGAACAGTATGGATACAACACAGATAAACAAACAGAATGTCAATGATGCTCTGGAACAATTGGCTGTAATTTCGCGGCATTACGGCGCCAATCCGGACTATGTAATAGCAGGCGGCGGTAATACATCATTTAAAAATGAAACAACGCTCTGGATAAAGGGTTCCGGTGTTTCCCTTGGGGAGATTACTCCTGCCGGGTTTGTCGCCATGGATCGGGCAAAACTTGCTTCTCTTTGGGATATATCCGCAGCTAACGGCGGAACAGACGATGCAAGTACGGTAGCATTGCGGGAAAAAACCGTGCTGGACGGATTAATGGCCGCCCGTCTTCCCGGAGAAGAACAAAAACGGCCCAGTGTGGAAACACTGCTTCACGATATATTGCCGTTTAACTATGTGGTACATACCCATCCAACTTTGGTGAACGGACTTACCTGTTCCCGGGATGCTGATAAAGCGGCACGTTCTCTTTTTGGCGAAGATGTGGTGTGGATTCCCATTTCCGATCCGGGTTTTGTTTTGGCAAATGAAGTACGGAATAGACTTGCGGGCAGAAAAGCGCCTGCGTTCTTCTTTTTGCAAAACCACGGCGTTTTTGCCGGCGCCGATACGGGCGAAGAAATAAAATCGCTGTATACAAAAATCATGGATACAATTAATTCCCGGATTAAACGAAAGCCCGATATGGAAGGAGCAAGTTGTTCTTTTGGCGGTGAAGCAATATTACAGTTACAGGAATTATCCGGCGGATTTGTACATTTTACACGGAATAATGAGATTGCAGCTTTGGTAAAAAGCAGGGAAGACTTTGCTCCGGCAGCATCGGCTTATACACCGGATCATATTGTATATGCAGGAAGCGATCCGCTCTTTATCGAAAAAGATAAAGATATAAAAACGGCCTGGAATGCCCATATTGAAAAAATCAGCCGCCCTCCGAAAATAGTTGCTTTGGAAGGGGAAGGTGTTTTTGGTTTGGGTCAGTCGGAAAAAGCTGCAAATTTGGCGCTTGAGCTTTTTAACGATCTAGTAAAAGTGGCAGTTTATTCAGAGAGCTTTGGCGGTTACCGCTTTATGACAGCAGAAAAAACCGCCTTTATAAATAACTGGGAAGCAGAACATTACAGGTCTAATTTGGTAAAGTAATTTTAATGTCTACAGAGGCAGGAGGAGAAGATATGAAGACACTCTCTACAAAAAACACGAATCCGGCGGCAGGTGCGTTAGTTGAAAAAGCTTACGAAATTGCAAAAGAAGCATACGCTGCTTTGGGAGTATCTGCAGATAAAGCCATTAAAGATGTCCTTGCCATTCCCATTTCGATTCACTGCTGGCAGGGGGATGATGTAGTTGGTTTTGAAGGAGCCGATACCCTGTCGGGCGGAGGGATCCTTACTACTGGAAATTATCCGGGCAGGGCAAGGAACGGTAACGAGCTTCGTTCCGATGCGGAGTTTGCTTTTTCTTTAATTCCGGGAAAAAAACGTTTCAGCCTTCATTCGTTTTACGCGGAAACAGACGGAAAAAAAGTGGGACGCAACGAAATAGAGCCGGAACATTTTTCCGCCTGGATGAACTGGTCCAAAAAGAAAAAAATTCACCTGGACTTTAACCCTTCGCTTTTTGCGCATCCCATGGCCGATTCAGGATATACAATTGCCAGTGCAGATCCAAAGATTAGAAAATTCTGGATAGATCATCTTAAAGCCTGCCGTCGTATTGCAAGCGCCTTTGGCCAAAACCAGGGCAGTCCGGCTGTAGACAATATCTGGATAGCCGATGGTTCAAAAGATTATCCTGCCGACAGGCTGTCTCCGCGCCAAAGACTCCGTGATTCCCTGGATGAAATACTTTCGGTAAAGTATCCCAAAGAAACCATTACCGACACGGTTGAATCCAAACTCTTTGGAATCGGCAGCGAAGCTTATGTGACAGGCTCGCATGAATTCTACATGGGTTATGCTACACAAAAACAGATTAAACTCTGTCTGGATACCGGGCATTTTCATCCAAGCGAAACCATTGCCGATAAAATCAGTGCTATGCTGCTCTTTGTACCGGGACTCCTGATTCATTTTAGCCGCGGCTTGCGCTGGGATTCGGATCATGTAGCAACTTTTTCCGATGAAATGCGCACCGCCTGTCAGGAGATTAAACGTTCAGGTGCAATAAACAAAATTGATTTCGCCCTGGATTACTTTGACGCTTCGATAAACCGTATTGCTGCCTGGGTTATTGGTTCACGAAGCTTGCGAAAGGCTTTGTTGGAAGCATACCTGGAACCCACCAAACTCCTTGTTGATGCAGAAAAGAAGGGGAAATACCATGAACGCCTTGCCTTGCTTGAAGAATGCAAAACCCTGCCCTTTAGCGCTGTGTGGGATAAACTTTGCCTGGATGCCGGGACTCCGGTAAGCACAGCATGGTTTGCTGATGTGAACAACTACGAGGAAAAGGTCTTAAGCAAACGGTGTTAGTGTAACATTACCTGACCGCCTGTAACCGGCAAAGCCTGGCCTGTCTCGTATTCCTGTTCGATAATATAATAAATTGCCCGCATTACATCGGTGCCTTCGCAGCCCCGTTTCATGGGAACCTTTGCTTCGTAAAAAGCTTTTACATCCTCGATGGTTCGCGCTCCGGCAACTTTGCCCGTCTGGAGGTATTGTACAAAAAGTCCCTTTTCCGGATCTGACCAGAGAGAACCGTTGAAAAAATTCCCCGGGCAGATAGAGTTTACTTTTATGTTGTACTCTATCAATTCCAGGGCAAAACTGGCGGTAAGCCCTATACTGCCGAACTTACTGCCCGCATAGGCGCCGTTCTTGTTGGAACCCTGGAGGCCCGATTTGGAATTGATTTGAATTATGTCAGTTTTCCAGCGCGGAGCACTAAGGTGCTGAAGACGAAGCAGGTGGCTTGCAAATTTGGTAATGATAAAATACCCCACATAATTTACTTTTGTGGTGAACTGAAACGACTGAATTTCCTGGTCTATTACACTTCCTGCCTGAAGCACCCCTGCATTACTGACACATAAGTCCAGACCGCCGGCTTCTTTTGCAATTGCAGAAAATAATTCTTCCGCAGATTCTTCGTTGGTAACATCCGCTTTAATGGCAATGGCGGCGGTTCTTTTCTGGGCACCGTTGATTTTCTTTGCCAGATTTTCGGCGCCTTCCAGATTAAGGTCTGCAATAAAAACCAACGCTCCGGATGCGGCAAGTCCTATACTGATCTGTTCGCCGAAACCCTGTGCTCCTCCGGTTACAACTGCTATTTTGTTTTTTACAACATTGTTCCGGTCCGATGAAGTCAGACCCGGTAATACCGTTTCAGTATCCAGTACCGGAGGAAGTATTTCTTCAATAAATGAATCATCCTGAACTTCTTTCCGCTTGCGTGCGGCGTCGATGTCCTTGTCGATCCAGAAAACACCCAGAGTTTCCGTACCGCGTTTCAGAACAATGGAAGACGGCCGTTTTTTTACTACTTCGCTGGGACCTGTTCCGGAAGGAGACATCTCAAATTCCCAGGCGGCGTATGCTTCGCTTAAAGCTTTAGCTGCAGCTGCTTCATCGAGAGTATTGCTGTTTTCTCCATCATTTTTGAATGAAGATTCCAGATCGATAACAAGTGCATTTTTAGGTGCAGGGCCTGTACCGGCCAGAACAATACGCGGAGCATTTGCTGCGTTGATACAAAGTCCACGAACAAGCGGGGCTAAAACTGAAATCATTTGTCAACTCCATTTACTTATTTTTAAATCACCTTTACGAAGACCTTCTATAATTTCCGGGGCCGATTCTTCCGGGTGATATAAATCTAATGCTTTTCCGGCCTCTGCATATATAATAATCCTTTTTTGCAAAGAAAGCGAGACAAGAGGATTGTTTTTAGAAAAAAGACCCCAATTGCTGTCTGTTGATGCAAGCCGTTCATGTGCGATAAGGGCCCAGGTAGTGTCCAAAAGATGCCTGCAGTCGGGATTAAGAACTTCCGGACAATTAAAAGATTGGCGGCTGGAATTAATGTCTACACCGGAAATTTCCATGTAATTTCCTTCTGACGCGCAGCGTCGGATTGTTTCCATTTGTGCCGGAGTATTTCGCGGGGGCATATACGTAATCGCCAAAAATCCCAGATTTTTTATTTCTTCAAAAAGTTCGCTTAAAAAATCATCTTCGAATTTTTCCGCTTTTTTGTCTCCTGTTGCAGATTCCGCAATGTCACCCAGGTAAGAATAGGCAGGGACTGCATTTATGGAAAGAGCAAAGTCTACCGCGGTTTTGGCATTAATACATTCATTTTTATCCGGTTGAATATAAATACGGGGGAGTAACCCTGTTTTAAAAACACCCAAAAGATCGTAAAGGTAGTGAGGATTAGCCGGATCTGCAAGCAGCTTTGCGATTTTTGGTCCCGGATCAATATCAAAATGTTTTTTTAAACCTTCTACAAGCTCCGCACCCCGGCCGAAGCGCTCGATGATCTTTCCTGCTATTGCTGCCATCAGGTGCCGTTCGGTAATTTCTCCGCCTTTCCTGTACTGTGATATTTGAATCACATCGTTTTCAAAATCTATTGTTTGGAAACCTGCATCAAACAGAATTTGATTACAATTTTCTGTCATTTTCCGGCTTCGCAAAAGACGTGCTTCGCGGATTGGTTTTAGGAAAGCTGCTGTTTTTTCCAGTTCAGCGGAAGGAATTCCCTGGATAGTAATATAGGCAATACCGAAAGAATCGGGATTATTTAATTTACGTTTTGCAAAAAAATCGCCATTGGGACTCTGGGTAAAATCAACTCTAATCTCAATGCCGCAACAGCCTCCCAGACCAAGGACAGCGCAGGCGGCAATCATTTCCTGTGCAGCAGCAGCAGAGTCATGATCAACAGAGCCTGCCGCCGCAAGTCCGGCCTGTTCTGCTTTCAGGACAGCCATGGCAGGTGTATAAGGGCTAAAGCTGTAAATTGTATGAATGTGATTGTTGATTTCCAGTGATTCTTGTTTCTTTGAATTGGTACGCTGTTTCCAATCCTTTAGTGCGGAAATACGTTCTTCGCAGTCAAGAAGTGAATTATTAATTGTTGCTGTCAAATCTTCCATAACGTTTTTTATAATAGCATAACCCGCAATATGTTACTACTTTGACGACGCTTTCCAGAAACCCTGCCATTCGGAAGTGTTTTCCAGATAATACTTGCTTTGATCAATGTAGTATTTAGAAGGAGCATCCCTGTCTTTCAGTTTTTCAAACAAATTAATTGCTTTGGCAAAATCTCCGGTATAAAAAGTTTCCCTGGCCAAACCAAATTCGCGGATTGTACTTTCTTTTTCCCGGTATACTGCTTCTGACAGAGGTTCCCAAACCGCTACCGGTTCATTCTTTCCGACTACTGCCACCTTTGCAAGACTGCGTCCGTAGAATTTTCCGTATTTATTTGCTTCGTTCATGGTATGTTCGGTACACATCAGGAAAGTGCCGAACTGTTTGTTAAGCCCTTCGAGACGGGCTGCAAGATTTACCGAATCTCCCAGCATGGTATAGTTAAAATGTCCTTCCGAACCAAAGTTTCCTACAACCGCATATCCTGTGTTTAACCCAATGCGGGTAGACAGGCTTTTATTGATCCCCGGAGCATTTATGTTCCATTTTTTAAACAAATTTTCAAAATGTCCGGCTTTTTCTACAAGCCGTGTTTGACATTCAATGGCAGCGCCTAACGCCCTGGATGCATGATCTTCCATATGAACAGGAGCGTTCCAGAAAGCAATAATTGCATCGCCTTCGTATTTGTCTATGGTTCCTCCCGAATTCTGAATTATGTCGGTAAGAAAAGTTAAATATTCGTTCAGCAATTCTTTAAGTTGATCGGGGTCGAGGTTTTCCGAAATGGTTGTAAATCCCTGTACATCGGAAAAGAATATACTGATTTCTACACGTTCGCCGCCAAGTTTTAATTGTTCGGGATTGCTGATTAACTGGTCGATATAAATAGGACTTAGGTACTGGCTGAATGCAGATTTAATAAAGCGCCTTTGGCTGCCTTCGGTTGCATAGTTGTAAACGGTACAGGTAAGGAAGGAAACAAAAAGACCTGCCAGCGGCAGAACCATTGGGAACCACAGACAAAAAGTGTTGTAGGCAATAAAGGTTCCTGCAATAATCAACAAAGCCATCAGTACCATACCGCCCACGGAAAAATGGAGTTTGTCGCAAAACAAAGCCAGCGCTGATGTTAAAAGAATAATTACAAAAAGAACAACCATGTCCAGCCAAACAGGAGCTTCCCGAATAAAATCGCTGTTAAGAATATTGTCCAGCATGGTAATGTGGACTCCCATGCCGGGATAAACTGTTTCTAGAGGATTGGCGCAAATATCAAAAAGTCCAGGTGCGTAAAAGCCAAAGAAAACATACTTGTCTGTAAAATCCTCGGGAAACAAAATCGGTTCCTGTCTTTTTGCTGTAGCTTCCACGCTGCTTAAAACATCAGCAGCACTGTAAGGCATATAGCGATTAAGACTTCCCCTGTAACGGAGTATACTCTTTCCTTCGCTGTCCACAGGAATTATATAGTTGTCCCATTCAATTTGCCGTTTTTTTTCGTTAAACAAAACATTGCTGCCGGCCCCTGAAACCAACAGGGATGCGGCAGAAAGACCTGGTACTGCGTTGCCGTCAAAATTAATAAAAAGCCTTGCCCTTCGATTAATGCCGTCAAAGTCTTCCGAATTGGTTACATTTCCCAAAGCTCCGGCCGTGTCAGTCAGACCCGGTATGGGAAATTGCGCTCCCAGGCGTCCATCAGCCTCATCAATCAAAGTATAGTGTTCAATGATGGAGCCAAAACCTTCAAGTTGCAACAAGGGTTTGTTTATGCCTGCCGGCCAGGTTATTAAATTTCCTGTTTGAGTGCTGAAAAACACTGTCTGCACAACATTACCGTAGTTTTTTTGTGCCTCAATAAAAACATTGTCATCAGTACGATCCGAAAGACTCTGCAGAGCTGTCATGGCAGTCATGTAACTTGCAAAAATCCGGCGCTGTTCTTCGGCGGAAACGGCTCTTTGTATCTGGGATGAAGACAGGTTAATGTTATCGCTGAGTTCTTCCATGGCATGAACTGCGGTATCAATAATTGTATCCTGCTCGGCGTTCCGGTAAATGGAAGGTTCAGAAAAAAGAACGTCAAAAACTATTGATTTAGCCCCGCCTATGCTTATGTAGTCAATAATATCCGCATAAGCTTTACGGGGCCAGGGCCAGCCCCAGCCTCGTTCCCTGTTGGCCCAGTCTATGCTGGGTTGATCCAGCAGTATTACAACAATGTCGTCAGATGGTTTATAGGTATCGGCAAAGAGCTTTACTCTGAAATCGTAAGCTTTGTATTCAAGAGAATCAAAGATATGAAAAAAATGCAAAGCGCCCAGTCCAATAAAAACTACGACGACAATAAAGGCAGCAGTGATCAACTTTTTATTTTTTAACATGTATGCACCATTTCCCTGAGATCTTCTAGATTACAGCGCCGAACCGTTTTGCCCTGTAAGAGCGGGTATCCTCAACGTTGTACTTTTTGAGGTTTTTATTAACGGCGGTTATTCTGTCTGCAGGGGCCGGGTGAGTTTTTCCAAAACCTGCTGTTTTGTTGTTACCCTGTTTTTGTTTTAAAGACTCAAGCATTTCCAGAATTCCCGAAGGCTGGTAACCTGCGGCAGCAAGCAGAGAAAGGGCAGTTTCATCGGCTTCCAATTCCTGATTTTTGGAATAACCATTAACTACCAGCGTAGTAATTATTTCATTTACCGAATCACCCATTATGCTGGTCAGCTCGGCAACGTTGCCGCCTGCGGCTTCTCCAATACCTGCTAAAGCTCCCGAAACAGCCGCATTGACATACCGTGCATTGCGGATGGATGTAAGTGCATGCTGCAGCTGAATATGAGCTACTTCATGAGCAATAACCGCAGCCAGGGCATCTTCGTTTGATGCACAGGCGATTAATCCGCGGGTAACAAAAATATGCCCGCCTGGCGTGGCGAACGCGTTTATTTCTTCGGTATCCAGGACAGCCACATGATATCCATTATAGATATCGGGCCTTGATGAATTGATTACAATGGCAGAACATATCTTGTTAAGATAGGTTTGAAGAGCGGCATTCCTGTATATTTTATATGTGCCTGCAATATTGGCTGCAACAGCACGGCCCAGGTAGTATTCGTTTTCCGGGGTTAAGGAATCCGCAGCTTTTTTGGCTTCGGCAAAGGTAGCTATGCCTTTTCCGACTGCCCTAATGGCCTGAGCCTGTTCATCGCTGGCGCCCGCTACCTGGGCTATACCTCCGGCTACATCTCCCATTGATTCACAGGAAATAAGGCAAAACAGAACAAGTACAATTATTAAAAGTGGAATTATCTTTTTCATGCTATTCTCCCTTTGCCAAACGGCCTTCTTCGATAAAGTTAAGCAGATCCTTGTCGGCAATGCTTATCCTTTCCATCTCATCGACAGCGGCATAGTTTGATGTTGCATTTTCTTTCTTATATTGCGTTTCTACATCGGGAGAAAAACCTTTTCCTGCCAGGGCTATTTCCCGGGCTGATGCATTGGCAGTACTTCCCGATGCGGCAATTCGTTTACTGGTTAAACTGGATTTGGCTATCCAGCCGGTTTTGCTGCCGGCAGTTGTCCGTACCTGGGCATAATTTCCGCTTATTGCCAGTATCCTTACTTCATCTCCGTAGGCAACCGAACCGGTTGTAGAAGCAAAAAAACCGGTAGATGATTTAAGGTTGGCTGATTTGACATTTATATAGTTTGTGTCCCCTACCTTTTGTGCGAAAAGCGCTGCAGTACTCAAACAGAGTATACTGATAAAAATTAATCGTTTCATAAAAACCTCTGTATATAAAATAATAATTTTATTATATAATATTAACTGTATCTTAAAAAAGATGAAGAAAAAATACTTTTAAAGACAGAAATTTTTAGCATTTTCGGAGCGGAATGCCATGAAAATACAGAATATAAGTGATTTGGCAACAGCAGCCTCTGAATTGCTTGTTACGTCAGGTAAAAAACCTCCCCGGATTGCAGTTGCGGCAGCAAGAGAAGAAGCGGTTCTTGCCGCTTTGGCGGAAGCAAAACAACAGGATTTGGCTCAGCCTGTGTTGTTGGGGGAAAGCGGTAAAATAGAAGAAAGCGCAGAAAAAGGCGGCATTAACCTTTCCGGATGGGAAATAATAGAAGAAAACAATCCTGCTGCCGCCGCTGTCAGAGCAGTGGAACTGATCAGGGACGGAGAAGCAGAACTGGTTATGAAGGGCATGGTATCCAGCGCCGCCTTTTTAAAAGCCGTTCTGCGCAAGGATCTGGGTTTAAACCGGGGCAGCCTTATAAGTCATGGCGCATTGATGGAGGTTCCGAATTATCATAAATTGATTATTGCCAGCGATTGTGCTCTTAACATAACTCCCACTTTGGCTGAAAAAGAAGCCATACTAAGGAACGCCGTGGATCTGGCTCATTGTTTGGGCATAGAAACACCAAAGGCGGCAATACTTTGCGCAGTAGAAACAGTTGATCCGGACCGTATGCCCTGTACAGTGGATGCGGCCATACTGACCCAAATGCAGAGACGGGGCCAGATTTCCGGCTGTATTGTAGACGGTCCCTTGGCCCTGGATAATGCAGTCAGTGCATCTTCGGCCGCTACCAAAAGCATTGATAGTCCTGTTGCCGGAGATGCCGATATTCTGCTGGTTCCCGATATTGAAGCGGGAAACATCCTTTACAAAAGCTTAACAAACCTCTGCGGCGCAAAAACCGCAGGCTTGATATTGGGAACAAGAACACCGGTAATACTGACAAGCCGGGCTGATTCCGCCGAAACAAAAACCGCTTCCATAGCTCTGGCAATTCTGGCCTGGCTGGGCAGCAGGTAGGACTTTTTTACGTAATCTGAGTTAGTCATTCTTTCAGCAATCGCCCATGTTTCCAAAAAAAGACAGTAAATATTATATGAAAGTAAGAAAAGGTGCAAAGAAAAACAGGATTTTCCATCTTCTTTGCACCGCGTAATCCCGGTATCTACCTACCGGGACAAGGTATCATCAGGGTCATAAGGGGTAAGTGATGTCCCGATAGAAGCAACATCTGAAAAATCTATATTATAGTAATCCCCCGTGTAGTACATCCTTATGTTCATCCTGGTATTTCCGGCGCTGAACGCGGCTTGAAACTTTTGATACCTGGTGGCATCAGCAATTTCATTATAATAGGCCACAGTAATATCGTACGTATCGCTCCCTGCCAGTTCTACTAGAATCACAGTTACTTCAGTTCTGGTTGAAAAAGATCCATCATATTTTTCATTAAGAACATAACTAAAAGGGCTGACAGTCGCACTTATTGAATACCCTGATCCGCTTGCTCGCCAAAGGCCTAGAGCGAAGTCTGGTACTCTATTGGTTGTGACAATGGTTCCAGTTATCCCATCGTTTGCGGCTATAGTTACAGTTCCTGCTGTATTAACAGGTAAATCCGTAACATCCCAATTGCCCCCGCCGTTATCTTGAGCTTTAGTAGCAGTGGCGGATCCGCCAATCTCGCCATTAATTGTATAGCGCACAGCACTAAGGGCAACTGATGCAGTATAAGTCTTATTGACAGGATCGTAGGTTCCCGTGAGCGGATAGATGAAGGAGCCATCACTAAGTCTTCCGGTAAGACTGTAGCTGCTTGCGCTTATTGCCCTGGAGCCATCACTAACCAGGATATATTGTCCGCCAGTGAATGTTCCTTTAGCAGTAAATGTTATTCCTTCAGGATCGCCGTCGCTTGTAGAACCATTACTGCAGGCAGTAAAAGAAAACCCGATTATTGCAACAAAGGCAATAATGTACAAAATCTGTCTGGCGGCATTCATGCAGCCACGCAGTATGATTGTGTTTTTCATCCAAAACACTCCTTATTATGATACCCTGCCTTATCCGATCAGGCGGGTAATCACACGGACTTTTTGTCCAAAAATTTATCCGTCACCAGAGACGGAATGTACCCCAACGGGGTACTGCAAGATACCTGGGCTTAACACTGCAAAACCCGTTTCCGTCTGTAACCTAATACCTTGGGAATAATGGTGTTTTTGCATGAGAAACAGTTTCGACCAATTACAGGTACAATAAACCTCTAATGGGAGAAAAAAGCAAGTTAAAGAGGTTGTTCAGCGCTCGATTGCAAAAACAGGACAGAAAAATTACAATAGAGGCATGAACAAGCTATCAGAAAAGAAACGGATTTCCCTTATTTGGGTGCTTTCCGGATTTGTCCTGGGAGTGGTTTTTATTGTTTTTTCCGTTCAGGCCGAAGCACAGAGCCTTCCTGTTTCTGACCGGAATTATCCATCGTTTATCCAGAATGTATTTGATTTTATCCAGCGAAACTATGTAGAAGAAGTTGATGCCCAGAAGCTGTTCGAAGGGGCCATGAAGGGAATGCTGGATTCTTTGGATGATCCGCATTCGGCTTTTCTTCCTGCACGTGAATACGAAGATTTGCACGACACCACCTCCGGCCGTTTTGGCGGGGTAGGGCTCTATATAAGCAAGCCGCTGGAAACCAAGTCGGACGGAACCCCCCCTTATGTTGAAGTATCCGCACCCATCGAAGATACGCCGGGCTGGCGGGCAGGCATTAATCCCGGAGATTTAATTGTCGAAATTGACGGAGAAGCGACTGATGTCCTTTCCATGGACACCGTTCTTTCCAGGCTTCGGGGGGTGCCGGGCACCGATGTAAAACTGCTTATCAGGCGGGGGGCTAATCTGGAATTTCCCGTAACGCTTACCAGGGCGGTTATAGAAGTCCCGGTAATCAAGCACGACATGATCGGCGATATTGGTTACATACGAATTATCACTTTTACCCCCATGACAGTCAGACGTACGCGGGAAGCCCTGGAGGAATTCAAGAAAAATAATTACAAATCTTTGGTGATTGACCTCCGAAACAATCCCGGCGGCTTACTGGATGCGGCAGTTGGGGTCTGCGAACTGTTTCTTGAGGGTGGAACGGTTGTTTCCACCAAAAGCAGAATTCCCGCAGAAAACAAAAATTATACTGCCGGCAACAGATCGATTGTACCGAAGAACATGCCGGTAGTTATTCTAATCAACAGGGGATCCGCTTCCGCTTCGGAAATTGTAGCAGGCGCCATGAAAGACAGGGGCCGGGCATACCTTGTCGGGGAAAAAACCTTTGGAAAAGGCTCAGTACAGCGGGTGTTCCCTGTGGGCGGCAATGCCGGATTCAGGATTACAACTGCCAGGTACTTTACTCCCAGCGATGTAAACATAGACAAGATAGGAATTCCGCCGGATAGGGAAGTGTTTTTTCCCGAATTCTCTTCCGACAATGCAGATATGCTTAAAGAACTAATGACAGCCAATGTCATTCCCCAATTTGTGGAGAAGAACCCAAAAGCCACAAATACCCAGGTTGATAACTTTGCAAAAGAACTTAATGCAAAATACAAACTGGACATTACGCTCCTCCGCCGGTTGATTCGCAACGAGATGAACCGCACGGTAATTGCACCGGTTTACGATTTGGAATATGACATACAGCTTCAGGAAGCGGTAAACATATTAAGGAGCGGAAACTTTATTCAGCTGATGCAGTCCAGCAAAACGTTAAAAGCATTGCAGGAAGAAGCGGAAACTGCCTTTCCTTTGGCTTCGTAATAGTGTCCATTCAGATCGCAAACGAAAGGAAATTATTTTAGTTCACCGCCAGGGGGCGGTGTGTGCATGCAATTTCTTCTTAGGGAGCAGCCGGACAAAGAAGGTATTGTCCGGCTTAAGGATGAAGATTATCACTATTTGGCACATGTTCGCCGGTTAAAACCCGGCGCTGTTTTTCAGGCCATTCTGCCGCAAACTAATGCCGGGAAAAACAATAAGCCCAATGCCCAGTGTGTAAATATTACGGTACTCAGTATTGATAAACGAACGTTAACAGGATCTGTTGACTACATTGACGATACTAAACCGGTTTCTAAAATAAGTAACGTTACAGAAAACACAGTATTACCGCCAATCATTGTGTTTCAGGCTTTACCCAAAGGAACCAAAATGGATCTGATTATCCGTCAGGCAACGGAAATGGGGATAAGCGAGATTGTTCCATTTGTGTCAGAATACAGTGTTCCAAAAAAAAGCAGCTGTGACAAACGAACAGACAGATGGCGCCGTATTGTAAAGGAAGCCCGCCAGCAAAGCCTTTCTGCCGTGAATACCATTGTACATGAAGTACTGAATGTCAATGAACTCTTTGCATATTGGGACAAACTACGGAATGATTATTCAGAAAAAGCCCTTGGTCTGATATTCAGCCTTCTTGTGAAAATACCTCTTGAAAATGGCGGTTTTCACCGGTATCTTAATAGTATGCCTCCTCTGCTTGTTCTGGCGGTTGGTCCTGAAGGGGGTTTTTCCGCCGCTGAGTCAGATAGCTTTGAAAAAGCAGGGTTTAAGGCCTTAAGCCTGGGCGACACGGTTCTGCGTACGGAAACGGCAGCCGTTTTCGGGGCAGCGGCAGCAAAAATTATCCTGATGGAGAGGGCGTGGTGGAAAACAACACCGCAATAGAAAGAACCAGTCTATTAAGAGTTCCCCTGGATATTGTAGCCCCGGAAGAGCTGGAAGAAGCAGCCTACAGTTTATTAAAAGACGGCCAGGCCCATGACATAATTCTTCTTTCCGTATGGGATCTTTTGCGTGCCAAAAATCACTATGAATACCGTCCTTATGTTCAGCGCGCCGCAATGGTCATTCCCATTTCCAAAAGCCTGGTAAAGGGCGTACGTTTCCTTAAAAAGAAAAAAATATACCGTTATATGCCTTTTGATTTTGTTGTTAATCTTCTTTCCAGTCTGGAAAAATGGGAAAAATATAACACCATTTATCTTCTTGGGGGAAAGATGAGAAATCTGAAACGGGCGGAAAAAAACATCCGTCAGACATTTCCCCAATTGCGGATTGTCGGACGATTTATAGGCAACTTTAAACAACAGGAAGAAGCCACCATCCTTCAGGCCATCAGAAAAGCTGCGCCTTCTCTTCTTCTGGTAGGAAATGGCGTTAAAGGCGGCGAACGCTGGATAGCGCGTAACGATATGCAGCTTAACAACGGGCTGAGGCTGTGGTGCAGCGATCTGTTTGATGTTTTTGCCGAGCGCAAACGCCATCCGTCCCGCAAGGTTTTTGAAGGCGGTTTTGAATGGATAGGCTATTGCTTTCAAAAACCATGGCGTATTTTAAGAATAGTTCCTTTTATCTATTATAAATTGCTTGTTTTTCTGTATAGACTTTTCAACCTCAATTAACGTAGCGGGGAGCATGGTGTAAAGATGAAAACCAAAGCCGTTCGTATTTACGGAGTAAACGATTTAAGGCTGGAAGAATTTGAACTTCCGGAAATTAAGGATGATGAAATTCTGGCCAGGATTGTATCCGATTCCATTTGTATGTCCAGCCACAAACTGGCGCTTCAGGGAAAAGCCCACAAAAGAATACGGTACGATTTGACAAAACAACCGGTTATAATAGGCCATGAATTCTGCGGAGTATTGGAAAAAATTGGTTCCAAATGGAAAGACCAATTTAAGGAAGGGGATCGCTTTGCAATTCAACCGGCATTAAATTATCCGGACGAAAACGGAAAACCAGCCCTTTGGGCGCCGGGTTATTCCTATGAATATATCGGCGGAGACGCAACCTATATTATAATCCCAAAAGAAGTAATGGAAATGGGCTGTCTTCTTCCCTACCATGCTGATAATTTCTTTATGGGTTCATTGGCCGAGCCGGTATCCTGTATTGTCGGAGCTTTTCATGCACAGTACCATACATCAAACGGTTCCTATGTTCATAATATGGAAATTGTGGAAGGCGGTTCCCTTGCACTTCTTGCTTCGGTGGGCCCCATGGGCCTTGGAGCAATTGATTACGCAATTCATGCTCCCCGCAGGGCATCAAGAGTAATTGTAACTGATATTGATGATGCAAGGCTAAAGCGGGCACAAAGTCTTTTAACCGCCGAAGAAGCAAAGAAAAACGGCGTTGAGTTGATTTACGTAAACACCAAAGAATTTTCGGATCCGGTTACTCAT
The DNA here is from genome assembly GCA_009782955.1 of Treponema sp. GTDB lineage: Bacteria > Spirochaetota > Spirochaetia > Treponematales > Breznakiellaceae > WRIV01. The sequence goes on from WRIB01000007.1 coordinate 49,200, forward strand.
CTTAAAAATCTTAATGGCGGCAAAGGTTTTGATGATGTTTTTGTTTTTGTTCCTGTTAAGCAGGTAATAGAAATGGGAGATGCCCTTTTGGGTCAGGACGGGTGCCTTAATTTTTTTGCCGGACCAACGGACACATCCTTTTCCGCAATGCTGAATTTTTACAATGTCCACTACGAAAGCCACCATATAGTAGGAACCAGCGGAGGAAATACCGCAGACATGATCGAATCTTTGGACTTAATGGCAAAAGGAAAACTTAATCCTGTATTTATGATTACCCATGTGGGAGGACTTAATGCCGTTCCGGAAACAACCATAGAGCTGGACAAGATCCCCGGCGGAAAAAAACTAATATATACCAACAAAAAACTTCCCCTTGCCGCCATAGAAGATTTTGCCGAAAAAGGCAAAGCCAATACTGACGGATTAGGGCAATTTTATACGGAATTGGCGGAAATCTGTAATCGTAATAACGGTCTTTGGAGCAAAGAAGCGGAAGATTTTCTTTTAACAAATGCACCGAATATTTAAATCGGATGTAATCCGGTTATAAAACCGGGTGTAAAAATAACAGGAGAATGAATGTGAGATCGGGAAAAGAACTGGCGTTGGATAACAAAATCCTCGAAAAGGCACGATCCTTAAAACTTTCAGGAAAAACAGAACGGATCGCAGAACTGCTTTTGCAAGACGATGAAATCCAGGCCATGCAGGAATACGCAAACGAAGTTTCCATTATTAGGCTTAAATACAATGATCACGGCCCGGTTCATATGCGGACAGTGGCGCTCAATTCCCTGATTATGATGGAATTACTCAGACAGGCGGAAGTTAAAACAAGCCTCGAAAAAGAAGATGCCGGAGAATTCGAAGACAGTCTTTCCGCAGTATTCTGCGGAGCTTTTCTTCACGATATTGGAATGGGTGCAGGACGGCAGGACCACGAACTGCACAGCGCTTATATGGCCTATCCCATTCTTAGCCGGATTCTTGCCGTGGTTTATAACAATTCAGTTCAGAAACAGGCGATGATCCGTGCCATGGCTATAGAATCAATTTCCGGCCACATGGGAACCAGGTCAATAACTTCTCTGGAAGCGGGTATAGTTCAGGTTGCCGACGGTTGCGATATGAAGAAAGGCCGTGCACGCATCCCGCTGATCATAGCGGGAGGTCCCCGTATCGGCGACATACATCAGTATTCCGCTCAGGCCATTGAAGAACTTACAATAACAGCAGGAAAAGAAAAACCCATCAGCATCCGTATAGATATGTCGAGCGAAGTGGGATTATTTCAGGTAGAGGAAGTACTGCATACCAAAATCGCATCGGGAACGGCTAAAAACCATATAGAACTCTATGCGATATTAAACGGCGGCGAGCCAAAGAGGTATTTATGAACAAGACGAAGGCAATTATATTTGACATGGACGGAGTGTTATGCGATTCCGAATGGTTTATTGCCGAGGCAGGCCGGCTTATGTTTAAGGAAATTCACGATGTTGATGTTATTCGCGAAGATTTTCACCCTTTTGTAGGCCTGGGAGAAAATCGCTTCCTGGGAGGAGTAGCGGAAAAGTACCAGATAAAGGACTTTAGCATAGAGCGGGACAAGGCGAAAACCTACGAGATTTATGTTGAACTTGTAAAAAAACCCGGGGCGCTTAAAGCACTGCCGGGTGCAATAGACTTTGTCCACCATTCAAGAGAGTTGGGCCTAAAAACAGCCCTGGCTACTTCTGCCGATCAAATCAAGATGATGGCAAACCTGGAAGCCGTCGGGCTAATCAACAACGAACAGTGGTCCGACAACATCGGCCTGGCTGCCGCCATAGAAGCCGCCGCCAGAAATAAAGTTTTTGATGCCATGGTAAACGGCCTTGATGCACAACGGCAAAAACCTTACCCGGACCTGTTTCTGGAAGCCGCCTCCCGGCTGGAAGAAGACCCTGCCAACTGCTGGGTAATAGAAGATTCACTGGGCGGGATCGAAGCTGCCAAAGCAGCCGGTATGCGCTGCCTTGCACTGCTTACAAGCTTCCCGGAAGACGATATAAAAGCAGCAGGACCGGATAAAATTGCCAAAGATTTAAGCGCCATTACGCCGGAAGAATTATTGTAAGGCTGAATCGCTAACCGATCACAACACGGCAGTAGCGTTTTTTTCCGGCCCGTAAAACAAGTTCCCCGGCGGCGTCTAATGCATCCGCACCGATAATTGCCTTTACATCGGATATTGATTCATTGCCGACAAAGGCGCCTCCCTGTTCTACCAGGCGGCGGGCTTCGCTCTTTGTGGCGGCAAGTCCTGCGTCGGTAAAAAGGTCTACAATATTATAGCCGGTTTCAAACTTTGAACGGCTTAACGAAACGGTTGGTATTGCGTCCCGATTGCCGCCGCCGCCAAAGGCAGCTTTTGCTCCTGCCAGAGCTTTGTCTGCTTCGTCTTTACCGTGAATCAATGCCGTTATTTCCCAGGCCAGACGTTCTTTTGCTTCGTTGGGATTTTTTTCTGCTGTACAGAGTTTTTCACACTCTTCCGCCGGAAGAAAGGTAAACATCAAAAGAAAACGTTTTGTATCGGCATCCGGTACATTACGCCAGTACTGAAAAAAATCATACGTGCTGGTCATGGCCGGATCAAGAAAAAGCGCTCCTTTTTCGGTCTTGCCCATTTTCTTGCCGTCAGAAGTGGTTACCAGGGGAAAGGTCATACCGAACACTTCCTTACCTTCTATGCGGCGTATCAGGTCTACGCCGGCGACAATGTTTCCCCATTGATCATCTCCGCCTATCTGGAGCGTGTTGCCGTAACGCCGGAACAATTCCAGGTAATCATAACTTTGCAAAAGCTGGTAGTTAAATTCAAGAAAAGACAGGCCTTGTTCCAGTCTCTGTTTGTACGCTTCAAAACTCAGCATGCGATTTACCGAAAAATGGCTGCCGATTTCCCGGAGAAAATCAATATAATTCAGATTGGCGAGCCAGTCTTTGTTATTTGCAAAAATATGTTCGCCGCTTTTTTTGGATGCAGCGGCAGCAGTTTTTGCAACAACAGCAGCGTCTGCCGCGGCGGTATTTGCAAGAAAATAGTTCAATTGACGGGACACCAGAGCAGCATTTTCATCAAGTGTTTCGTAACTAAGGATCTTCCGCGTTTCGGTTTTTCCCGAAGGATCGCCGATTCGGGCAGTTCCGGCGCCGATAAGGCATATACCTTTGTGTCCGGCATGTACCAGATGGCTTAACGCAAAGAAAGGAACCATATGCCCGATATGAAGCGAGGGCGCTGTCGGATCAACACCAATATAAAAAGTAACCTGGCCGGAATCCATGGCTGCGGATAACCCTTCCGTGTTGGTACATTGGGATAAAAATCCCCTTTCTTTAAGAGTAACAATAGCTGTGTTCATTAAAAAATAGCTCCTACAAATGTCCTTCGTCCAGAATAACGATATCCACCCTGCGGTTATTCATTCTTCCTTCGGCTGTATCGTCATTGCTTATTGGCATTGTAGCAGCAAAACCCGCAACCTGGAAGCGGTTCTCGTCCACTCCTATATCAGCAAGGTAGTGGAGTACCGCAAGAGAACGGGCTGTAGAAAGTTCCCAGTTGGAAGGCCAAATTGATGGATCTGTATCGTAACCGTCTGTATGGCCTTCTATTCTGAAACGGCGGTTTGTAACTTCCTGAGAATTTAAAAGAGAGGCCAGTCGGAGCAATATGTCACGGCTGTCTTCGTAATTGATTTCTGCACTGGCAGGGGCAAAGAAAAGATCAGATGCAAGGCTGATGATTATGCCCCGCTCAGTAGGAATAACCTTGATCTTGTTGGACTTTACTTCCGGTTCAAAAAGACTATGAGCTCTTCTGGCAGCGGTGCCCAGCTGGCGTCCCCGATCCAAAGAAGGCATTTCCATAATGGTATTTCCAAGGTCGGCGCTTTTTCCCGGAGAAATAGTATTCCCGCCGGTAGAAGCCCCCATACCAATGGCGTTAAAAGCGGAAATCATCTGCTGAAGTACGATAGGGTCGGCATCATCCGGATTAAAAAGAGCGACAAAGAAGCAAAGCATAAGTGTAACCATGTCGGAATAAGTTACAATCCAGTCGCCTGATGCTTTTTTAGCTTCTTTTTTTGCCTTCTTCGCCATTCTTCTTCCTAATTTTTACTTTTCCAAAATGTCAGATTTTGGAAAAGCTTCCTTAGATTTATTTGAATCAATCTAATCCTTCAGTACTTCGTTTTCTACGGCTTTACGATCTGCCGGTTCCAGATAGGACAGGAGTTTCATGGCAAGGATACGCGGGTTATCTCCGGCCTGAATGGAAAGAACCCCTTCTATCTGCATTTCCTTTACAAGGGTTTCTGCAGCATCCTTTCCGGATAGTTTTCCGGAAATAGGTATTAATATTAAGTTGGCCATCATTGAACCGTACAAAGTGGTAATAAGAGCAACAGCCATGTTCGGTCCCAGGGCGCTTTTGTCTTCCAGGTTTTTTAACATACCAATAAGACCGATAACCGTCCCCAACATTCCAAGGCCGGGTGCAAGCGTTGCCCACATATTAACAGAGCCAATTTTTTCTGCATGGCGGCCCTGCAGCTGGCTTAGTTCATTTTCCATAAGAGTACGGATAATTTCCGCATCGGTGCCGTCTACCACGAGCCTAAGGCCCTTTTTCATAAATTCATCGTCAAGATCTTCCAGTTCTTCTTCCAGAGCCAGAAGCCCTTCGCGGCGGGCTTTTTCCGACATTCCCATAAGTTTGGTGATGATCCCTCTTTCGTCGAAAGAAGTTACCTTCATGGCCAAACTCATTATATTGAAGATCCCAAGGGCTCCGGATATACCGCTGAAAGTAAAAAGAGCAAACCATGAACCCAGTACAACGATCAATACCGAAGGAATGTCCACAAAGGTAAGAAGCCCAGAACCACCGGTAATTATACCGAGTCCAATCATGGCAAAACAGCCGGCCAGGCCGATTATGGTTCCTATATCCATATATTACCTACTCCTCGTTTTTAAAGGCGCCAATCTGTTTGCGGTATTCCACAATCCTGTCAATCAATTCTTCCACGGTTTCCCTGACTACAACATGCTTTCCGGATAACATTAAAAGTGTTGTATCCGGATGAACTTCGATGGATTCAATTTGATGAGGATTGATGTAATATTCCTTTTCGTTCAGTCTGGTTACTTTTATCATCGCTTTAATAAAGTGCACGGTAAAGAGCGAAGAGCAGCATCCGCTGAGTTAATCAGCATTCTGCCCTTCACCCTCTACACACTAAGCGAAAGCTCACAACTAAGCTTCGCTCAGTATTTCACTTCTCCCTTTACTAGCGTTTCAACTGCAAGAGTTCCTGCAGCATCTGATCCGCCGTTTGTATGGTTCTGGAGTTGGCCTGGAAACCTCTCTGGGTTACGATCATATCAACAAACTGATCGGCTAAATCCACATTGGACATTTCCAGTGTACCGGCAATAATTTTTCCCTTACCGGCAATACGAGCAGGTCCGATATTCGCGAGCCCTGAGTTGGTGGACTGAACAA
>WRIB01000008.1 GCA_009782955.1 Treponema sp.
CGACCTTACCCATACCATACATTTATCAGGCCCGGGATCGTCTCAAACCGTAAGCGTTACGGGCACTCAAACAGTCAGCTTTTCTGTAGTTCCCGGTAAATGGGAAATTACCGTTGAGGGAAGTCTGGAAGATGGCGAAATATTGTCTGTTGGTTCTGCCACGGTGAATATAACACCCGGAGATAATGGCAGGATTCCGATAACAATGAGGAGCAGCCCCTACTATTACGTCAGCGACTCTAATGGATGGAACAATGCCATCACCGCAATTACAAATGGAGGCAATAATAAAGAATATATGATCTTCCTTACCAATGATATAGTCGCGGCTGGTTACACAAGTAATACCTTTGGCTCTGCTTCCAATATAAACGTAACCGTCTTAGGGAGCAAAACCATAACATTGAACAGCAATGGCAGCCTACTCCGTATTGGCACAGGGCAGATAGTTACGGTGAAAGACGTACAGCTTAAAGGCCAAGGGGCAATCGTGAAGAATAACACTGCATTGGTTTATATTAACGGCGGCAAATTTGTCATGGAAACCGGTTCATTAATCTCCGGCAACAAATCCAGCACCGACAGCGAAGGCGGCGGAGTGCATATACAAAGCGGAACCTTTACCATGAACGGCGGGACTATCTCCGGCAATACTGTCGAAAACGGCGGCGGTGTATTTTTAAGAAACGGCACATTCAATATGAATGGCGGAATGATCTCCGGCAATATTGGCACCTTTATCGCTGGCGGTGTGCTTATTAGCGGCGGAACTTTTACCATGAGCGCCGGTACGATCTCCGGCAATGAAGCCAACAACGTAGACATTGATGGCGGCACCGGCGTCTCGGGCGGCGGTTTCGGCGGCGGGGTGTATGTTGAAGGTGGTACTTTTGCTTTGCAGGGCGGTACATTATCCGGCAACACGGCCGTTACCTCCGGAGCGGCGCTGTACATAAAAAGCGGAGGTACAGCCACATACGGCGTTCCAGGTACATCCTTTGGTACTCCGCCCATTGGAATAAATACCACCATCACTGAAACAGGGCCCCAATAAGGAGGCAGCGTAACTGAGTTACCTCTACGTATTCCGGGTACAGCCGCATAAAGTCCCTAATAAACGTTTCGCTGTCGGCGGTGTGGTATACTAAAAAATACCATACATCTATCGTTTTACAATAATGCATAGTAGAATACAGTTATAAATAGTGCTGCCAATAATGTTTAAAAAAGGAGAAACAAAATGGCAAATGAAGGGAGTCTGTCCATTTCCGGCGTAGACGTACAGCAGGGCATTGCCATGACCGGCGGTACTGTGAAGCTTTACCTTGAAGTCCTTTCCCTTTTCCGTAAAGATGCCGAAGACCGGCTGCCCCTGTTGCAAACAGTGCCGGAGGCGGACGCACTGCCTGCATATATTACCCAGGTTCACGCCCTAAAAAGCGCCTCTGCAAGTTTGGGGGCGGCGGAAATATCAAAAGAAGCTGCCCGGCTTGAAGCTGCCGGCAAGGCCGGAGATGCGGCGTTTATTCAGGAAAACCTGTGTGGATTTACGGAACGGTTGTCGGAACTGATAAAAAATATTGATACGGCTCTGGAAATGAACAAAGCCGCAGGCGGACAAGCCGGTGCAAACGATTCTGCGGATGCGCTTCCCTTGTTGCGCGAACTTGTCACTGCGCTGAAATCTGAAAACGACTCAGACATTGATCGTATTCTTGACATACTTAACGAAAAATCGCTGGATGCAAAGACCAGGGAAATTCTTGATACAATTTCCGAGCAGGTGTTGATGTCTGAATTTGATAAGGCAATTGAAACGATTGGGGTAATTAATGACATTTAAGAAAATCAAAAAACGTTTTTTACGGGTTCTTATCAATATTGGCACATCGGGAAAATACACAGGGGAAAGGTCATTCGGCATGTCCGATTATCTTATCCGGTACATACTGATGAATTTTATCACTGCCTTGGGCAGCTTAATTCTTGCAGCATTTGCTGTGATAAATTACATAAAGGGGTGGTATTTTACATCGTTTGCCTGTATCGGAATGATCATCGTCGCCCTGCCCAGCTTTATACTGGCACGGACAAAAATCCGGCAAATCATTCCTTCTCTGATAATCATGATTTTTTATTGCCTGTTTTGCGTTATGATTACCTGGACCGGGGAAGCAGACGGGGCAAATTTCCTTTTTATCTATATGTATCCATCGCTCACGATTATGCTGTTGGGGATGCGTTACGGTGTAACATTGTCGGCGATCCTGGGAACGTTGATCACTTTGGAAATGTTTGTCCCCAGCCTGTCGCGTTTTAATTACGAATTTGATTTTTCAATTCGTATGCTGGTAAATTACATTCTGGTTTTCTCTGTAATGATTGTAATAGAAAGCACCCGGACTACCAAAGACCGGATGATTGAAACTCAAAGCCGGCGGATGCAGGAACTCAAGGAGGAAGCGGAGGCGGCTAATCGTACCAAAAGCAATTTTCTTGCCAGCATGAGCCATGAAATCCGCACGCCCATGAACGCCATTACCGGCATGGCGGAGTTGTTGCTGCGCAGGGATCTTCCCGATGATGCCCGGACTGAGGTACAGGACATCAAACAGGCAGGATCAAATCTTATTTCGATTATCAACGATATTCTTGATTTTTCTAAAATTGAAGCAGGTAAGTTGGAGATCATTCCCGTCAATTACCTTCTTGCTTCTCTGGTAAACGATACGGTCAACATTATCCGTATGCGGCTTGCCGAAAAACCAATCCGTTTTTATACCAACATCGACGGTACTATTCCCAACGGCCTGTTCGGGGACGAGGTGCGGCTGCGGCAGATATTGCTTAACCTTCTTTCCAATGCGGTAAAGTATTCGGACAAGGGGCATATCAGCCTTTCCATAACAACAGAGAAACGTGAGGAAATGCAGATTTGGCTGAAAATCGCCGTAGCCGATACAGGTAAGGGAATGAAACCGGAAGATCAGGCTAAACTTTTCAGCGATTTTGTCCAGGTAGACACAAAGAAAAACCGCGGCATTGAGGGAACAGGCCTGGGGCTTGCCATTACCAAACGCCTTTGCCTTGCCATGGGCGGTGATATCAACGTGGAAAGCGAATACGGCAAGGGCAGTACTTTTACGGCTGTTATACCACAGGGTATTCATGCCGAAGCGCCTTTTGCAGTGGTAGAGGAACCGGATAAAAAGAAAGTGCTGCTGTATGAAGGCCGTGTTGTTTATGCCAAATCGGTATCCTGGGCGCTGGATAATATGGGTGTCCCTCATGTTATAACAACTTCACCGGAAGAATTTTTCAAAGCCCTGTTTCAGGAAGAGTGGTTCTTTGTATTTTCCGGCTACGGTCTCTATGAAAAAATCAAACCGATGATGGACGAGCCTGAAATTGCTTTTTACGGCGGAAAGAGGCCGCCGTTGGCCCTGATGGTTGAGTTTGGAACCGAAGCCTACATACCCAACGTGCGTTTTGTATCCCTGCCGGTGCAATCGTTGTCTATCGCCAATTTATTGAACGGCAAGACGGATCGCCGGGATTTTTACGGAAGTTCTGACAGCTTAAACGCAATCAGGGTTACATTCCCCACAGCGCGGCTGTTGGTTGTGGACGACATTGCTACCAACCTCAAGGTTGCCGAAGGTCTTATGGCGCCTTACAATGCTGTTATAGATACCAGCCTAAGCGGAATGCATGCAATAGAGATGGTAAAACAGCAGGAGTACGACATCGTGTTTATGGATCACATGATGCCGGAAATGGACGGCATTGAAACAACGGCCGCCATCCGTGCACTGGACGGTGAACGGTTCAAGTCCATGCCGATTATCGCACTGACAGCTAACGCTGTCTCTGGCATGCGGGAAATGTTCATTGAAAATGGTTTTAATGATTTTCTCGCCAAACCCATAGACATATCAAAACTTGATGAAACGCTTGACCGCTGGATACCAAAAGAAAAGCATGATAAACAAGCGGCGTCTTCTGCCGAAGTTTCAGAGAAGAGCGGTTCTTCTCCTGCACAGGAAAAAAAGCTTATTATCCTGGTAGATGATGATCCGGCGAATCTTAAAAGCGGTAAAACCATACTGTCGGAAAAATACACCGTTGCCACCGTCCCTTCGGCGGAAAAAATGTTCAGCCGCCTGGAGAATGTGCATCCTGCATTAATCCTCCTGGATATTGATATGCCGGCAATGGACGGCTATGCGGCTATTGAAATCCTCAAATCAAAACCGGAAACCAAAGATATTCCGGTAGTATTGCTGACAGAAACAACCGCTTCCCGGGACGAGGAAAAAAGCCGCACCTGTGGAGCAATAGACCATATCACCAAACCTTTTGATCCTGCGGCATTGATTGCCTGTATTGAAAAACATGTATAAACTGGAGCAGGTATGGAAAGTGATAAAGATCTAATCATTCTGGTGGATGATAATCCGGCGAATCTTAAAATCGGCAAAAACATACTGTCGGAAAAATACACCGTTGCCACCGTTCCTTCGGCAGAGAAAATGTTCAGCCGGCTGGAAAGCGTACAGCCTGCATTAATCCTCCTGGATATCGACATGCCGGAAATGAACGGTTATGAGGCGATAAAAATCCTCAAGTCAAAGCCGGAAACAAAAGATATTCCTGTTATCTTCCTTACTGCCCGGATGGAGTCGGATGATGAACTTGAAGGACTTTCTCTTGGAGCTATTGATTACATAACCAAGCCTTTTCAGCCGTCTCTGCTCCTTAAACGCATTGAGGTACATTTGCTTGTGGTCGAACAGCGGGTAACTCTGGAAAAGCAGGCGGCGGAACTGAAATACTTCAATGATAATCTGCGCAAGGCTTTTTCTACCTACCTGTCTGAGGAAGTTGTGGAAGAAATTGTCAGCGATCCTACAAAACTTCAGTTGGGCGGAACAGAGCGGCATATGACGGCTCTGTTTACCGATATCAAGAACTTTACAGGTGTGGCGGAATCTTTGGCCCCGGAAGAACTGGTTGAACTGCTTAACTATTATCTTTCAACCATGAGCGATGTTATTCTTGAACATAAAGGCACAATAGATAAATATGTGGGGGATGCGATTATTTCATTTTTCGGCGCTCCCCTTGAATTATCCGATCACGCTCTGAGGGCCTGCACTGCCGCCATATTAATGAAGCGGCTGGAAGAAGAATTAAACAGCCGTTTAGCAAAAAAAGGGATGCCTTCGCTTATTACCCGGATTGGGATTAATACCGGCGAAATGATAGTGGGGAATATGGGAACGCAGAAGAAAATGAACTACACAATCATTAGCAATGCGGTAAATCTGGCCTCCCGTCTTGAAGGAGCGAATAAACAATACGGAACCCAGATTCTGACATCGGAAGATACGGTAAAGGAAACACAGGAGCAGATCCTCTTCCGCCGGCTGGACCGGATCAGGGTAATTGGAATTAACGAACCGGTGCGTATTTATGAAGTGTTGGACATATACGCCGATGCTTCAGCGGCTTTACATGATATGGTCGATCTCTTCAATAAAGCTCATGCTCTCTTTGAATCCCGTAACTGGGAAGCGGCTCAAAATGAATTCAACTGTATTCTGAAGCGATTTCCCGATGACGGCCCTTCTCTTTTTTATCTGGAACGCTGCCGGCAATACCTCCAATCACCGCCGGCAAATGATTGGGATGGCGTGTTTAGTCTGGAAGAAAAATAAGCTTATTCCTTACCCTTTGAATTTTCAAAACTGTACTTTCATACAGTATGTTTGATACTATGTCTTAAATTCGTATATGTCTGGCGCAGTGTCTCATGCTTTACGGTAGAAGGGATAAATTTTAAAAGGGCGAATGTAAACTGAATAAAAAAACCTATTGCAATTACAGAAATTATCGTTCCAATTCCCGCCATTCCTCCTAATATCCAACCAATAATTGTTACAGATAATTCAATTGTGCTTCGGCAAATCCCTATAGGCAGCTTTGCTTTTCTGTTTAAAACTACCATTAAACTATCCCTTGGTCCGGCTCCGAACGCTGCCTTTATGTAGAAATAAGAGCCAAGGGAAATAATAAACAACCCAATAATCAACATAAGCAGTCCGAATGTCAATGTTTCCTGTTCTGGTATAATATTCGATATTATAATCAAATCCATAAACACGCCTATTAGAACCATGTTAAGTAATGTTCCAAGTCCGATTTTTTCGCCAAGAACCAAAACTATTCCTACGACAACTACTCCTGTAAGTACTACCGCTGTTCCAATGCTCATTCCTGTTTTTTGAGCAAGTCCCACATGGAAAACTTCCCAGGGAGCATATCCGATGTTTGCCTTTATTGAAAGGACAATTCCCAGTGCATATAAAAATAACCCAAACAGCAGGGTTATAATGCGGACTATAAATTGCTTCATGACAGGTACATTCTATAATAAAATACAGTCGGCTTTCTACGCTTTGTAAATAACGGCACGGTTGCGCCCGCCTCTTTTCGCATCGTACAGAGCTCTGTCGGCATAATTATACAGAGCATGTATGTCATTTGTTGTGCCGCAACGTATTGAATGTATTCCAATGCTGACGGTAACATGCGGGGCGACTTTTGATTTTTCATGCGGAATGTTTAACTCATTTATTATTTGTTGTATCTGCGAAACAGTATTGCCTGCATTCATGACATCTTTTTCATGCCAAATCAGGGCAAATTCTTCACCCCCGACCCTGGCAGCATAAACACCCATACTGTCGTTCAGACCATTTAACGCTTTGCCGATGGAGCAGAGGCATTTGTCTCCTTGCGGGTGGCCGTAATGATCATTGTAGTTTTTAAAGAAATCAATGTCCATAATGGCCATGCAAAGCCAGTCGTCCGAATTTCGGTAGTTGGTCATACGCCTTTGAATGGTTTGCATAAAGTCCCTGCGGTTTTTAACTCCGGTTAGTTCGTCTATAGTACTTTGATCGTAATAGCTGTTACGTTCTTCTTCCAGTTTACCTGCGTTAAATACCGAAACAAGCCGGGACATGGAAATCTGCCATGTAAAAATTATACTGAATGCCCCGGCAATCAACACGTTAAAAATATCGAAAATCCAGATGTTCCGCTCTTTGATTAAAACGGAAGCTGTAATAAAAAAAGCCATTGCACTCAATGTAAGAACAAGATTGTACAAAGGCGGGTTGATAAAGAGGAAAAGCGCACAAATTAAAAGAGTCATAAAAGTTGTTGCTGTCCCGTCCGGACTTGTCCAAACGCCTATGTATATACCGAATAGGATAACATTAACGTAATATACAGTTGTTAATATGTAGCGATATATGTTTCCTGCCCGTGTATCCTGCTTAAATGCTTTTAAACAAAAGTTTGCTAAAATGGAAATCAATATTGCAATAAAAATCGCAGCGAGATAAACGCCGGCCTTGAGGATATTTCTTTCGACTAACAGTGGGAAACACGTAAAACAGAAGCACAGAACGGAAACAACTATATTTGTATTCCTTAGGCTGGCCAAATTATTTGGAATTATTTTTAAAATGCTTCTATTGTACTGTTCACGTTCAAGCGTGTAATACCGCCATAACCCTAGTATGTTTTTCATATTTTATTCAGCCCTAAATTATGATACATCTTTCGTTTTACTCCTGCAAGAAGTATTTTACTGCTATTTCATAAAAATTCCCTGCTATTCGTAATTAAAAATACCTGTTATAATTTCCTCCATGAACTACACCAATTTAGACAAAATCGCAGCCTGGACAAAGCTGCAATCGCTGGCTCCCGCTGGAAAAAACTTTAATTTTGCCTCGCTTCTTGATGCAGAACGGGTAAAAAGCTGTACTGTTCCCATGGCAGGCAGCCTTGTTTATAACTGGGCGGCTAAAGTAGCCGATGAGCCAATATTGGCGGCGCTTCAGGCACTGGCAGACGAACAGGAACTTATTGGCAAATACCGTCTGCTTTTAGACGGTGAAGTTATGAATACCGGCGAAAAACGAATGGTGCTTCATCACCTTTTACGGGGTCAATCCGGCAATAATGTTGTTTATGAAGGAAAGGATCTGGGTGAGTTTTACAAAAAAGAGCTTGACCGCTTTTCCGTTTTTGCCGAATTGCTGAGAGCCGGCAAAATAAAAGGTTCTACCGGCAAAGCATTTAAAAACGCCGTTCAGATTGGTATTGGAGGTTCGGATTTAGGGCCAAGGGCCATGTACATTGCCCTGGACAACTGGGCCGTTAAAAACGGCAGAAAAAAAATCAATGCGTATTTTATTTCTAATGTTGATCCCGATGATCCTTCCGCCATTGTTTCTTCGCTCGATCTTTCGGAAACGGTCTTTATCCTTGTATCCAAGAGCGGCACAACCCAGGAAACCCTGTCAAACGAACTTTTTGTAAAGGATAAACTTTCCAGGGCTTCTCTTGATCCCGGCAAGCATATAGTAGCGGTTACGAGCGAAACAAGTCCTCTTGCCAGAAATCCGGCTTACCTTGATTCGTTTTATATTGATGATTTTATCGGCGGCCGTTATTCTTCTACTTCCGCAGTAGGCGGAGTGATTCTTTCCCTGGCTTTTGGTCCCGATGTTTTTGCGGAATTTCTTGCCGGCGCTCACGAAGCCGATAAAAATGCCCTGGAAAAAGACATACGGAAAAATGCAGCGCTCTTGGATGCTCTGCTTGGCGTTTGGGAACGTAATTTTTTGGGATATCCGTCAACTGCGGTACTTCCCTACAGTCAGGCTTTATCCCGCTTTCCCGCACATTTACAGCAATTGGATATGGAATCCAACGGCAAGCGTGTTAACCGGGAAGGCGGTGAAATAAGCTATGTAACAGGACCGGTGGTGTTCGGTGAACCGGGTACCAATGGGCAACATTCATTTTATCAGCTTCTCCATCAGGGAACGGATATAATCCCTCTTCAGTTTGTAGGTTTTGAAGACAGTCAGCGGGACGATGATGTAACAGTAGACGGTTCGGTAAGTCAAACCAAATTAAAAGCAAATCTTGCAGCCCAGATTGTTGCATTTGCCAAAGGGAAAGACGATGCGGACAAAAACAAATTTTTCCCGGGCGGCCGTCCGTCAAGCTTAATTCACGGAAAACAGCTTTGCCCGGCGGCTTTGGGGAGTCTTTTGGCTCACTTTGAGAACAAGGTAATGTTCCAGGGTTTTGTATGGAACCTTAATAGCTTTGATCAGGAAGGGGTTCAGTTAGGCAAGATTCTTACCAAAAAAGTTCTTTCAGGGAATTCCGGCGACGGAGCTTTGGATGCATATAGCGCTTTACTGGGAATAAAAATATAGAGCCTCTTTTTTTTAGTTTTTCTCAAGAGCGGCCTTGCTGTAACTGTAATACCCTTCGGTAGAAAAAATTATGTGATCAAGAAAGTTGATGCCAAGGATATCTGCTGCATCTCTGAGCTGGCTTGTAATATCATCATCTTCGCCGGATGGTTCCAGTTTTCCCGAAGGGTGGTTATGGGCTACGCAAATGGCGCTTGCCCGGTCTTGTAGGGGATCGGAAAATACTTCTCTTGGATGAACTATTGTTTTGTTTACAAGCCCTACAGTTACTACCCGGATTGCAAGCACTTCATGGGCGCCATTTAACGAAATGCAAAGGAACCGTTCCTGCCTGCGGTCTGCATAATGTTTAATTAAATTGTAGACATCTTCGGGGGAGCGGAGGCTGAGTTCCCTTACGCCCCAGCGGCGGCGCCCCAGTTCAAGCACGGCTGCAATTGTAGCGGCCTTAAATTCTCCCAATCCGCCGATTTTTGTCAGTTCCTTACATGAAGGAATACCGTTATTTCTGTCCAGCCTGTCCAGCAGTTCTTCGGCAAGGACATTGACACTCTTTCCCTTGATCCCCGTGTTAAGAAGAATGCTGAGCAATTCCCTGTCGGATAGTTTTTCCGGTCCTTCGCGAACAAGCCGTTCCCGAGGTCTTTTTTCTTTTGGAAGATCACGAACACAGTCAGTCCTGGCAATATTGGCTGACAGGAGATTCATGCTTGTTCTGTAGTAGTTTGAATTACTTTGAAAATCGGACATTGTACTATCTACAGGGCTAAAACGACCATACTGCTTGTATAAAAAAATATTTTTTTATACAAGCGCCGTGTAATTTTTTCCCCTGGTATTATAGAAATGGAAAATAATAACGATTTTGATCCCCTGAGCAATGCCGCCCGAAAACTTTTTGGCTTACCGTATCTCTTTCCCTATCAGCGCCTGGTGATTTCTAATTTGCTTGAAGCCGCCTGTACTGCGGGTATTGCCGTAAATTGGCCTGGAACAAACACCGTTCCGGTTAATGACAGGATAAATGAACATGGAGCAGTTAATGACAAAACAGGCGATGTTGAAACGGAAAATGAAGAATTACAAAATGACAGTGAAAACCCTGGCAGTCAAATTGTAATTTTGCCTACAGGGGCAGGAAAATCGTTGTGTTTTCAGCTTCCCGCCATGCTTCTTGCCGGCGGAGAAGGTTTACCGGGGAAGAATAACAGGAAAGCCGGTCCCACACTGGTGATTTATCCTATTCTTTCACTAATGGCGGATCAGGAACGGCGTCTTGCAGAAAAAGGGTTTTCGCCGGTGTTGCTCCGCGGAGGTCAAAGTGAAGAAGAACGGGAAGCCGTCTGGAAAAAACTTCGTGCCGGGGAAAGCAAATTTATTATTGCCAATCCGGAAGTATTATTAACGCGTAAAGTGCAGGAACGATTGCCCGAATTGGGAATAATCCATACGGTGATTGATGAAGCCCATTGTGTAAGTGAATGGGGAGAAAGCTTCCGTCCTTCGTATCTGGAGATACATACTATTTTAAAAGCGGCCGGTTCTCCCCTGGTAACGGCTTTTACCGCAACGGCATCGGAAATGGTGCTGGAAAAAATAAAAAAATACATTTTCGGCGATATAGATGTCAGATGTATTACCGGTAATCCGGATCGGCCCAATATTGAATACCGTGCAGCTGGATGTATGTTACGTAACATGGCGGTACAGGATTTTCTTTTGGCAAACTCCAGGCCGGCCATTGTCTTTTGTTCTTCACGGCCGGGAACCGAACGTCTTGCAAAGTATTTACGAAACCGTTTTATGGAAATGGGATTAAGCTGGGCAAAGGAAATACGGTTTTACCATGCAGGGTTAAGCCGGGAAGAAAAAAAAGAAACGGAAAATTGGTATTTTGAAAACAAAGATGCGGTACTTATAGCAACTTGTGCATATGGGTTGGGTGTCGACAAAGCTGATATTCGTACGGTAATACACCGGGATTGTCCTCCAACGGTAGAAGCATACCTTCAGGAATCGGGCAGGGCAGGCCGGGACGGAAAACAATCACGGGCTATCCTGCTATGGGGACCGGAAGATACAATCCAGCTTAAAAGGGCAAAAACAGAACAGGATAAAATACGGCTAGAGCAACTCTTTGCGTATGCCAGAAATAATGCCCAATGCCGGCGGGAAGCATTGCTGAATCTGTTAAATTACGAAGGAGACAACAGTAAACCGGAGAAACAGTGCTGTGATGTTTGTGCAGGCGAAAGCAATTCAGAGCTTCGGGAAGAAAACAGTATAGTGAATTTTTTCCGCCGAAACAGCCGTTCCTATTCGGCTGAAGAAGCGGCCAGAATTCTTATGGAATTGGAAACATGGTCGGAAGAAGAGGCGGGAGAAGCAATAAACATACTCATTAAAAAAGGGAGCCTTACAAAATACAAAGTTCCCTTTTGGAAAAACAGAATTACGGTGAATCTTAAAAATGCTACCCTTTAATATCAATCAGCGTAGCGCTTTGTTGGGAAAAAACGGAACGGTGTATTGCATAAGGATTGGCCCTAAGCGCTTTCATTTCGTGCTGCAGTTCTCCCATGCGTTTGGTCAAAAGATCACGGTTTCGTGCCGAACGTATTACCGCTTCGGAACGGAGTTCTTCCAGCGCGGTTTTTAGGTTGGGTACTTCGCGGATTTCACCGGGCAATATTTCGGATATGTGGGTCTGGTACATCGCTTCCAGCGGATCGATTACCTTTTGGATGGCAAAAATATCACCAATTATTTTTTCTTCCAGTTCAACATGGACAATTAAATCGTCGGGATTTCCCTTTTCGATTACATCTTTCTGTACATCAAGTACTGTCAGGTACTCCTGAAAATGGTTCCGCTGCTGGGAAAGGAGTTCCCGAAACCGTTTAAGAATGGCTACTCTTCTTTCCAGTTCCTGTGCGCTGATTTCCGTTTGTGTTTCTGCATTCTTTGGTGTAAGCATTATCAACCTGCTATATTAACGCCCTCGACCGGACGGTTTTCGGAGTTGGTTTTGACAGCTATGTCCACCCAGGCGGATCTAAGATCAGCCAATTGATTTTTAACTGCTCCAATCCTGGCTATGTCCATAGCTATATGGGCTTCCAGCAATTCCTTGTTAAACCAGGTATAAAGGGCAAAAAGATTCTGGGCTATTTCGCCGCCCTGTTCAAAGTCTAGAGAAACCATTAGTTCCGTAACAATATCCCGGGCTTTAATGATAGCTTTGCCGATTACTTCGATTCTTGACGGGTCCTGTTTATTGGATTTGTTTAAACTAAGCAGTTCAAGACCCTTGTCCAGTTGTTTTACAGCTTCGTCATAGAGCATGACTATGAGCTGTCCGGGACTTGCAGTGCGAATCCTCGTTTCTTTATAAGCGGATAATGCGTTGGTATATGCCATAATAACCCTCCCCAAATTAGATCTGTACTGTTCCAGTATCGGCAGGGGAAATTAAAACTTAAGCTTTTTTTCAATTAATTTCCATAGTGATTCCAGGCCTTCCTTGGTTTTTGCCGAAACAGCCGTAAGTGCGCAGGAAAAAGCCGGAATTTCTCCCCTGATAGCGGTTTCTAAAGCTTTTAGCTCCTCTGCTGTCAGAAGATCCGCCTTGTTCAGCACCGTAACAAGGGGAATATTCTCCGCTCCAAGTTCCCTGAGCAGTTCCTGAACTGTCCCGGAATGCTCTTTCCATGCAACGTCGGAAGCGTCCAGCACATGAATTAAGATATCCGCCTGGCAAAGTTCTTCCAGTGTCGAACGAAATGCATCAACCAGATTATGGGGAAGACGGCGGATAAAACCTACTGTATCGATAAAAATGATGTTTTTTCCTGTTCCTGAAGAACCCTGCCGGTAAACCTTGCGGGCTGTGGGATCCAAAGTGGCAAAAAGTTTATTTTCGACCAATACATCCGACCCGGTTAACGCCCGATGAAGTGAAGATTTTCCCGCATTGGTATACCCGACTATGGCGCACACGGTAATTCCCTGTTTTTTTCGTTGTTTTCGCTGGAGTATTCGGTTGTTTCGTACATTTTCAATTTCTTTCCTCAAAATACCGATCCGTTCCCGTATTTGCCGTCTGTCGGTTTCCAGCCGGGTTTCACCGGAACCGCGGGTACCGTAACGCCCGCCCCGTTGCCGGGACAAATCTATGTATTTATGCGAAAGCCGGGGTTGGTTATAGAGCAATTCTGCCAGTTCCGCCTGAAGTTCGGCTTCTTTGGTTTTTGCACGGCTTGCAAATATCCGTATAATCAGTTCCTGTCGGTCCAAAACGGACAAGCCGCACAGTGTTTCGAGTTTTTTTTGCTGGGACGGGCTTAATTCACTGTCAAAAATGATGCACTGGGCTCCTGCAGAGAGCGCTTTTTCCGACAATTCCTTTATTTTTCCGGTACCTACTGTAAACCCTTTTTTTCTGACAACTATGGTTTCTGACCCTACAATGTTAAGTCCCAGAGTCTCTGTCAGTCCTGACAATTCGTCGATCAAGGGTTCTGTATCGGTACTGTGCTTGATTCCTGCTAAAAAGACCCTGACAGGTTCGATTTTGACGGTATGTAAGGCTTTCATTGAATTAATGTGGCACAAAAATCTTATTTTAGATATACTATATTTGTATACTGTATAAAGCCGGCTTTTATTCCGATAATTGTAAGGAATAATCTTTTTCTCAGGTGGGGCCAGGTGACTGTTTCTCAAAAAGCTGCTCTTTCACTTTTAATAGCGGTAGTATTGGCAGCAATTTTTTCTGTTCTGGCATTTACCGGCTTCTTTAATCTTGTAGAAACCCGTTTTTATAATCCTTCGATAACTAAATCCCTGGAAAGGGAAACTGAACGGGATGCCAATACAATTCAGGATTTTCTCGATGAACTGCGGGATCGGTTTTCAACTGCTCTCTCTACAGATGCAATTAAGCGAAGTTTTCTGCCCAATCAGGCGGCCCAGGATATTTTTGAACGGACCCGTGTTTACGGTTTGCTTTTGGAGTCCCAAAAAGGGATTCAGTCTGTACGTTTTGTCGATGCCGGGGGCTTAAGGATTCATTTCTCTACCAGTATCGAAGATATTCTTAGCCGGAGCGCCGAGACCATTTCTTACAAAAATTATGACGAGACTTCTCAATATGTTCCTTATCCGGAATTGGCGGTTACTTCCGGAGGGAACCCCAAAATTACACTGGATCAGCAGAACGAAAGAATTATTTTTTCATTTCCTTTTTATGATTCCATGGAAGTATACCGGGGAACGGCGTTTTATTCCATTTCTATCCGGGCAGTAGCTGACCGGATGATTGCCGAAGGCCGGGTTAAAATAGGAGAAAATCTTTCGATTGTTTCAAATCCTCCCGGAATGGTTTCCGGGCTTCCCAATACTCTTAGTGAAGCGGATGTGTTACTTCCGATTGTTTCTTCAATATGGAATGAAGGTCTTTTGAACCTGACAGCCATGGATTCCAATATGTCAGGTTCAGCTGTGGCTCTTATTTCGGCAAAAACCGAACAGGGTCTTTTTATAGGCCGGGTAGTGGACGAATCCCTTTTTGCTTTCCCTCAATCCATGAAGGTAATTCTGCTTACGGCAATTTTTTTAACCATTTTCCTTTCTTTATTTCTTGCATTAAACGTCCAGCCGGATACCATAACAGTAGTTCAGAACCGGCTGAAAAATCTCCAGCTTTCATTGATTCGTGAATATTACGAACGGAAAGGGGAAATGGACTGGAACCACTGGTACCGGGAACTGGAACAGCGCAGGGAAGATGTACGAATCGAATTAAAACGCGGTGTCAAGAAAAAGCCGGAGCTTGTAGAAGACATCGATAACCTTATTGATAAATCGTGGGACGAGATACTTACTGCCATTGGCGGCAAGCGTGAAACCCGTTTGGCAATAGACGAAGATAAACTCCAGAATATTTTAAACCGTATGCTTCTGGCAGCAGGTAATTCTCCGGTAATTCCCGGCGGCGGATCTTCTTCTGATACTATGGCGGGGTTAATGCCGTTTGCCAATGCCGCCGCGCCTGCAGCTTCTTCCGGAACAGAAGAGGTTTTGGAAGAACTGGGAGAGGACGTTGAAGAAATTGAAGAGCTGGGCAGTGAATCGGAAATATTTGAAGAAGATTTGGTTGAGCATGAAGAAGTTTCCGAAGAGGAAACTTTGGAGGAACTGGAAGAACTGGAAGAGCTCTCTGATTCCGAAGAATCAGGTGATTCCGAAGAAATGTCGGAACTGGATGAACTTTCGGAACTGGATGAACTTTCGGAACCGGAAGAACTTGACGGCCTGGAAGAAGTATCTGATACAATAACTGTTACATCGCCATTGGCCCCGCCTGTTATTGAATTCTCCGATCCTGGGCTTGTTGATGATTTATTGGATAGAAAACCAGTAGATGCCGGAGAACCGGAAGATCTTGATGAACTGGAAGAGCTTGAAGAACTTGAAGAATTGGAATCGACCGGTTCTGCTTCTCCTGTTAATCAGGGTCCTTTAGGTCTCGATCCGGATGTTGCAAGCAAGATTGAATTCGAAAGCCCGTCCGTATCAGAAGATTTTTCTGAACCGGACACGGATAATGATTTTGTTATCGAATCTCCTTTTTCCAGCATGCTTTCCGAGTTTGATGATCAAAACAGTTTTGAGGCTGACGATGATGGCAGCAAAAAAGTAAAAACTTCGGGCCGTCTGGAAGAATTAAATGCTGATTATTCCATGTCGTTGGTGTATAAGCCCTTTCAGGATGAAAATAAAAATGAGCCGCAGGAACTGCCTTCTGTCGAAAGCGGAGTAATAAAGCAGAAAAACGGCATTAATTATGTTGATAAAAAAGCAAAAAAACCAGACGCTAAAATTTCCAAATCCCTGGACCCGGGATTAAAAAATCTTGTTGATTCTGTTATAGGAAAAAAATAATATAATCAGGTCTTTTCCAAAACTTCAGCTTCTGAATAAAATTAATTTTTATATCTTTGCAGGTAACCAGTGTCAAAGATAGTCCTTTGTACAATTAATGCCAAGTGGATACACCCTTCTTTGGCCATGCGGCTTTTAAAGGCAAATCTGTCGCTGGAAAACTGTACCATTCTTGAATTTGCTCTGCGCCAGAGTCTTGCAGAAAAAGTAACAGCTATTCTGGCAGAAAACCCGAAAATACTTGCCTTGTCTGTTTCAATATGGAACCACCAGGCAACGCTGGAATTGCTTCATGCCCTGGACATTGAATGGGTAAAAAACATTGAAAAGCCGTCAATTGTTCTTGGCGGCCCTGAAATTATGCCTTTGCCGTCCGAAGCGGATATTTTTGGCTATGCGGATTTTGTGATACGCGGCGAAGGAGAATTAATTTTTGCAAAACTTTGCCGGGCGATTCTGGAAGATTTGGACTGGACAAGAAAAACATACGGCAAGTTTATTGATGGGATAAATGCAAATCTTAATGAAATAAAAAACGCTTATGATTTATATACCGAAGATGATCTTGAACATAAACTGATCTATGTCGAATCATCCAGGGGTTGTCCTTACAATTGTGCGTTCTGTCAAAGCGCTGTTAATGCATCGCTTAGGGAATTTCCCCTGGAATTGTTTCTTGCCGATCTTGACAGGCTATTACAACGCTGCCGGGGGAAAGTAAAAACCATTAAATTTCTTGATCGCAGTTTTAATGTTAATTCAGCAAGAGCCTTAACAATTCTGGATTTTTGTCTGTTAAAAATAAAAAATGCAGGAGAAAGCAGTTTTCAGTTTCACTTTGAAATGGTTCCTTCGGGTTTTCCTGCAGAAGTATGTGATGTTTTAGCCTTATTTCCGCCGGAAACAATACGTCTGGAAATAGGCATACAAAGTTTTAATCCCAAAACCAATGCTTTAATAAACAGAATCAGCAATCCCGAAAAAGAGTTGGAAGTTTTGCGCTTTTTAAGGGAAAAAACCAATGCAATTCTCCATGTAGATCTTATTGCAGGTCTTCCGTGCGAGGACATGGAATCCTTCCGAAAAGGATTCGACCGTTTATGGATTGCTTTAAGCGGCAATAAAGCAAATACCGTAAGTAAAACAATGGACACTGGTTCCGTGCCTTTCGAAATACAACTCGGTATACTCAAGTGTCTGCCGGGAACACCTGTTTATGAAATGGCGAGAAAAGGTAGCTTTGTTTTAAAACATAATATTGCTGCTCCATACGAAGTAATTGAAACAGATTTTTTGCCGGAGCAGGATATGAAAAGAATTAAAAACTTTGCACGTTTTTGGGAATTAATAGTAAACCGCCGTTCCTTTTCGGAATTGCTTCCTCAATTAATTACACCCGGAGAACCTGTGTTTACCCGTTTTATGGATATATCTAATACATTGTTTAATAGCTTTGGAAGGAATTGGGGAATATCAAAGCGTGAACTGGAGGATAAGCTAAAAAAAATTATAAACCCAGAATAACTCCGGCAACTCCGGCTGCGGCGATGTACAGTATTGGGTGTTTTTTAAATTTTAGAACTAGGATAAAAAGAACCGCCAGCAAAATCACTTCTTTCCATTGTATGCCTTCGTACCAGGTTCCTCCCTGGCGGATAATATCCATGGAATACAGCGATAGTGCTATTACTCCAAAACCTGCGGCAAAAATCAATCCTGTGGCAGCCGGACGGAGTCCAGAAAAGACCGCCTTAACGGTTACGTTTTCCTTAAAGGACGAAAGGATACGGGAAACAATAATGATTACGACGATCGCCGGACTTATCAAGCCCAGAGCAGTCAGGCAAGCTCCGGGTATGCCTCCTGCAAGATAACCTATTTGAGTACTGGTATTTACCGCAATTGCACCCGGGGAGGCCTGCGCTATGGCAAGAAAATTTCCAATATCTTCGGCTGTAAAAAAATCATAATTAGCTGCCATTTCATACAAAAAGGGAAGCGTTGCCAGTCCTCCGCCTACGGAAAAAAGACCTATCAAAACAAATTTTATGTACAGTAAAAATAAGTTCATGTATTGCCGTTGTCTTGTTCTTTCTGTTTTTTTGGCATGTAAAGCAGCCAACCTAAAAAACCTGCGCCAAGTATTATGAATACCGGGGATTGCCCCAAAATGGCGGAAAGGGCAAAGGCAATAATAAAAATGGCAATACTTTTAGAATCGTTAAAAAAACCTTTTATAAGGCGGAGTATTGTATTGAGGATAAGGGCGCCGACAGCTACCCGGATGCCTGCAAAAGCATGCTGTACAGTTTCAAATTCTGCAAAGCGGCCGATAAAAACAGAGATTATTGTCATCAGTGTTACACCGGGTATAATAAAACCAATTGTGGCGGCAATACCGCCGGGAAGTCCTTTTCGTTTGTATCCGATAAAGGTAGAAATATTGATTGCAATAAGGCCGGGTGTTATCTGTGCTATAGTATAATAATCCATCACTTCATCCATGGTTATCCAGCACTTGCCGTGAATCAATTCTTTTTCCAGCACCGGAACTATTGCATAACCGCCGCCGAAGGTAACAGCTCCGATTCTGATAAAAGTCCATATTAGTTCGAGGTATTCTTTCATGGTTTGATAATTGAAAGATGAAGTTCATTCATTTGTTTTTGTTCTACTTCACCGGGACAGTTATCCATGGGGCTTACAGCGAAAGAGTTTTTTGGAAAGGCTATTACTTCCTTTATTGATGTTTCCCCCGCCATGAGCATTACCAGACGGTCCAGGCCGGGGGCTATGCCGCCGTGCGGAGGCGCTCCGTATTTAAAAGCATTGGTTAAAAACCCAAATCTTGTCTCCGCTTCTTCTTTGCTTATTCCTACAATGGAAAAAACCCGTTTTTGAAGTTCCGGGTCATGAATTCTGATAGAGCCGGATGCCAATTCATAGCCGTTAAGAACAAGGTCGTAGAGATCCCCTTTAACCGGGCCCGGATCGGATTCCATGGTTTCCAGGTATTGTTCCTGAGGGCTTGAAAACATATGGTGTGCGGCTTCCCATCGTTGTTCTTCTTCGTTGTATTCAAATAGAGGGAAATCGACAATCCACACAAATTCAAATACGCCTTGTTTGCAGAGGTTCAGGTCTTTGCCAAGTTTGGAACGGACTGCTCCCAGAGCGACATTGGCAATTTTCTTTTTTGGATCTGCGGTAATAAGTATTAAATCACCAGGTTTTGCATTCAGACCTGCAATTATTGCCTTATGATGTTCTGTAAAGAATTTTGAAACGCCGCCTTCCAGAACTGGTTCACTTTCAGTCCCGGTAACTTTCATCCAGGCAAGCCCTTTGGCCCTGTAAATTTTAGCATGAGTTTCAAGTTCGTCAATTTGTTTGCGTGAATAGACAGAGTTATTTCCAAAAGAAACGGAAGGAACTACCAGGGCTTTTACCGCACCGCCGGATGCCAAAGCATCCTTGAATGCCTGAAAATCTCCCGATAAAGCATATGAACTAAAATCCAGTAATGGAATGTCAAAACGAAGGTCGGGTTTGTCTGTTCCGTATTTTTCCATTGCTTCTTCAAATGTAAGCCGTTTAAACTGAGCAGGAAGATTAATGGCCAGGGTTTTCTTAAACACATAGCTCATAAAAGCTTCGGTCATGGCAAGCACATCGTCCCGGCTTACATAACTCATTTCAATGTCAATTTGGGTAAACTCCGGCTGCCTGTCTCCACGGGCATCTTCGTCACGGTAACATCGTGCAATCTGAAAGTACCTGTCAAAGCCGGATACCATAAGAAGTTGTTTGTATAATTGGGGGGATTGGGGTAATGCGTAAAATTTACCGGGATATAGCCGGGAAGGTACCAAATAATCCCTTGCGCCCTCCGGAGTAGAGCGGATAAACGTAGGGGTTTCGATCTCAAAAAAACCGTTGTCATTCATCCATTCACGAACGGCAAAAGTTACTTCATGCCGAAGTCTGATTCGTTTCTGCATTCCTGCCGAGCGAAGATCCAGGTACCGGTAACTGAGGCGCAAATCTTCGTTTGCATTTGTTTTATCTTCGATTTGGAACGGGAGCACATCGCATTTATTAAGTATTACAAGGTTATTTATAACAACCTCAATTTCGCCGGTTGCCATTTCCGGGTTTATCATTGAATCAGGCCGTGCCCTGACCATGCCTTCCACGGCAATGCAATATTCATTGTGAAGCTGGGAAGCCAATGCTATAAGTTCGGAAGATGCGTCTTCGCTGACTACCGTTTGGGTTATACCATAACGATCACGAAGGTTGATAAAACCGATGCCGCCGTGATCGCGCTTCCGGTTAACCCATCCGTTTAAAATAACGGTTTTTCCGGCATCTGTTTTTCTTAATGAACCGCAGTTTGCAGTCCGTTTGTACTGTTCCATTTTATGTTTTTTCCATTTGCATTAAAAATATTCCGGGAACCTTTCGTTTAAATATACATCAGGATCAAATATCTGGTAAAATGCAATAAAATCCTGCCAATAGCGGTTTTCCATTAATTCCAGTAAATCGTCCGGTAGCTCTGAAAGGTTTTCCATGCTTGCAATTTCGCCCAATAAAAACAAGAAGTCCATAGCTTCTTCCACGCCATTTTTATATCCGCAACCAAGCGCCGAAATTAATGCCACTTTAAGCATAATAACCATACACTCTTCTTCAGTTGTTCCTGAAAAAGCGGACATATAGACGGGAAAAATTTCATCAAACTCCATTTCGTCAAACTTATAATAAATATCAAGTAATTCTTTTTCCAGATTGCGGTCCATTACGATAAGCAGCATTTCTTCAGGTCCTGCCGAAACAATCCGCTTTTCCAAAGCAGTAAGGTTCTGGGCAAAAAGTTCCGCCGCAAGAAAAAACAGCAGTAATGGAATAAATAATCTCTTCATATATATAGTTAACGATCCCCTTTAAGTTGTGTCAAGCCGTGGCCGATACAATAGTAATGCGTCTCCTTGCGGTCATTTTTTTGTTTTGCATAATTGCACAGGCAGAAATTCATTCACAAATCCATGTTGAAGAAATATTTCCAATAAAAACCCCCCGTCTTTTTACCATTACAGAAAAAACCGTTTTAAGTCCATCAAATGATATTCCTGTTGTAACAGATGTAGTTTTTCCCGATGATACGTTTTCCAATATAGTAGTAAATGATTTACCGTCCGTCCCATGGTTTATTATGGGAAAGGGCGAATTGAAAGCGCAGCATTTGGTTTCTTTTTTATTAAATGAAAACAAAAATGCCGATAGGGTATTTGTCGAAGCACTTGCTGCATATTACATCGTCGAAGCGGGTAAAGAGGGAGTAAATCACGATATTGCTTTTGCACAAATGTGTCTGGAAACAGGATTTCTTCGCTTTGGAGGTCTTGTAGTTCCGGAAATGAACAATTTTTGCGGTTTGGGTTCCATTGGTCCCGGCGAAGAGGGAATTTGGTTTTCGTCGGTTGAACTTGGAGTCAGAGCCCATATTCAGCATTTAAAAGCCTATGCAAGCGAAGATCCCCTGATTGGTGAATTGGTAGATCCAAGGTATCACTTTGTACGCCGCGGATCTGTGTTTACAATTAATGGACTGGCCGGTACATGGGCGGCAGACAAATTATACGCCGGTAAAATCGAACTTATTCTTCACCGTCTATATCACCATTAATTGGTTCAGCATTATGTGATTCTGATTCTTCAGAGGGTTTAATCGCAATCCATCCCCTGGCAAAACGCTGAGCTTCCATAAAGAGAAGGACGGAAGGATCATCGTATATTGCAAAATCATTGAAGGTTGTAGGTGATAGTTCCCTGATCTTTGATACAGGCAAGGGCAGAGGATCACTTAAGGGCGGACCGTATATGGCAAAGCCGTCTGTCAAAGATCTACCCAGACCCGCCCCTGTTCCGGCTCCCAGCTTTTTCTGTGTTCCCATACCTTGAAGAGGTTTATTTGAAAGAACAGCTTTTAAAAAAGAACCATAAAGGTAATGTGCGCGCAAAGGCAATTGTTCAGAATCGATAAGTACCAGTACATCATTGCTTTTGTTATAGCTTTTATAGTAAAACCCCTTTATGGTTATTGATCCTTCTCCGGCTTCGATAGTCCACGGCTTGGAAAAAGAAACTTTAACTATTGGACCATCGCTTGTTCCTTCCTTTTCTGAAATAAAAAAAGCCCAGGTATAAATAAAAGCATTGCTTACATCCAATGGTATATTCCTGCCGCCGAACTCCCTGTCAAATTCTTCCGGTTCAATGTTCTCTAGTGTAAATGTAAAAAAATCATCCTCGAAACTAAAACGGCTTCCTTCAGGAGCTATTATCATTCTTCCCCTGCTAAAACGCTGAACTGCCGTTCCATTCAGATAAAATACTTCTCCCAGGGGAATGCCATAACCTGTAATACCGTTGGTGCGGTTATATCCGGCGCTTTTGCCGTACATATCCAAAATTGGTCCATGTACACTAAAAACATAGGCAAAGGCATTTTCTTTTTCTGTAAGTTCTGCAAGAGGTTCAAATTTTCCAAGAGCCAATACCAGATTATCTATGCCCCATGAATTGGGATTTGTTTCTTCATTAGTCCAGTTCTGACTCCAACTTTCAGGCGCTGTTTCAGGCCAGGGGTTGACCCTGTCGCTTCCTAAAACTCCTTTTAGTTTAAGATCTCTCAGCAGAGCTTCTGCATACGCATCCCGAAAAGCGTTCCGGATTATACCTGTTTCATCCTCAGGGTTTTCTGAACGCCCTCCCACTTCGTCCGGTATTTCCAGGTCGGGCAATGATTGAGATATAAAAAACAATTCTGCCGGTAGATGTACTGTTGGAGCGGTTGTATTACAGTTTGACAATACAATAATTAACACCGGTAGAAATAGTGAATAGTTTTTTTTCATTTAAGTCTCCTCAATTTTGCCAGGATTACCAGGCTGTTTGCTTCGGCCATTGCTTTTAGCCGGATAAAATCTTCTTTTGTTTCGGTGTCTGAACCGGAAAGAACAAGATCATTCCCCTTTCTGCGGTACCACAAGTAATGTTTGGAACGGATTTTACAGGATTGTTTTTGAGTACGAACTGCCAGCTGCCGATCCAGAATTTCTGCTAAAGTAATATGGTTATCATCTCCTGAAAACCAGTATATGTCATCTTCTCCGAAATAAATTACCACGCGCCGGAACCCTTTTCCCAAAGAAGCATCGTTGCGGAACCCGTCCAGAATCAGGTTTTGTCTGGCAAGACTCAGGTCATATCCCTGTTCCCGGAGCGATTTCCGCAGATAAACTATTTTCTGCCGAATTCTGCCGGATGTCTCTCCGTCGCTGTTTGCATTCTGCAGTTCATACCGCCAGGAACGAAGTTCTTCTTCATACTGTAAAAAAACCGGTGTTTTACTTAAAAAACCGGTTGTTTCCGAAAGTAACTTCCAGGTATCAGATAAACGGTCGGATAACAGATCTTTAAAAAATTGCTTTTTTAATGACTTTTTCTTATCCATATTTTCAATATAAATAGTTTACCCATAATTGACTTCCATTGAAAAGGCATTTATAATTATTCGAGTGGGTATTATAACAAGTCAAAAAATTATCACATTCTACGAAAAGTATAAAGCCATAGATGTAACTTTTTCCAAAGAAATAATCCAGGTTACAGGGCTTGTTACCCAGCAGGTACACCTTAAATGCGGCAGTGATTTCTGGCCATGTGTACTCTATTCCAGTTCTTTTCAGGGTGCCAAGGTAGTCGCCAGTACTAAATCAGGATTGATTAACAAACTCCAGGCAACAAACAATTCGGTAAGCCTCCGTTTCTGTTTTAAATCATCCGATCATGAAGCCCCTGTAACTTTTTTTGTTTCTGCCAGAGTTGCCGGTTATTCTCCCTATGGCGGTTCCGAGGATGTAGCCCTTTTTAACCTTCAATATACTCAGCGTCCGCCGGATGTTCTTATTGAAATAGTAGGCAGGGTGCTGGATGCCAATGTCAATTCTGCCAAAAGAAAGGACGAACGGATCAATTTAGTGCCTGATACAATCCGAAAGCTGAAAATTATTGCAAAGGAAGCAGCAGTTTTTATTCAGGGTGTGCCGCGGCGCTGTATGTTACGTGACGTTTCCTTTTCCGGTGCGAAAATCATCATGGTAGGGGTTGCCAAGTTTCTTGTAGACAGAGAAGCAGGACTTCGTATTGATTTTGAAGACCCAAGAGAAAGTTTTTTGATTAAAGGTATGTTTGTCCGGAGCGAGACAGTTGAAGGCAGAAAAGAACTGATTGCTTTGGCGATTGAGTTTACCGGTCCTGTTCCAATGGGATATAAGGTTCGGCTTAATGAATACTTTGGTTTAAAATCCGATTTAAAAGGGGACTCTTCTGTCAGTGAAATGCCGGCACCTCCGCCGCCAGAGAAACCTAAGCCGCCGCCGCCGGCAGAAAGTAAGCCACCAGCCGGGGCTGCTGCCGGTAATAAAGAATGAAGACTTTTCCGCTTGTTTATATAACCATACCGGAAAAGCTGCAAAAGAAAATCATTGGACAGGAAGATTTTGTTTTTGACTCCGCCATTCCACTGCCGGTTGAAATACCGTCCGGAATTGAAGAATCAAACGTGGATTTTACTGACGCAAAGGAACATCTTGATATAAAAAAAATCAAACAGGAAATGATTTTTTCGGGAATTCTCCAGCATTTGGCCGAAAATCCGGATCCCCCACCGAGACTGACCGCTTCGGAGCGGTCAGGCGAAGGTTCCCCTCTGGCGAGTACCAACAGCAATTATTATCGTAATCTGATTTTTACATTTAAACCGGCAATTGTTTCTGAATTACAGGAAGCGGCAATTATAAAAGCCGGAAACGGGGATTATGAAACCGCACTTGAAATTTTTGATCTGCTTTTTGGGCTTAAAGGACAAGACCCTTATTTACTTCTTAACCGGGCGCTGATTTTGGAAGAGCGTGCTGCCGCTTTGGGGAAAAAATTGGAAAAGAATGTATCTCGTAAAGAAGAAAAAATGTATGATGAAGCAGCGGAAGCTACTGAAACAGCTGAAGCAGCTTATGAAAAAGCCCTTGCCAATCCGGCTCCAGATACGCTTTTTTATGCAGCATTATATTATGAAAAACAGGCAGATTATTCCAAAGCCGCTTCCTGTCTGGAATCTTATTTAGACATTAGCAGTGAAGACGAATTATTGGATTCTGAAAACGATAAACAAATTAAAGCTGGGGAATTACTGGCGGAGATACGGAAAAACGGTCTGGACGACATGGTTTTTATGGAAGCGGTTACTTTAATCCGAAATTGTGATGAAGAAAAAGGAATCATAAAAGCAAAAGAATTTTTGGAACGGCATCCGGGAGCGGGAAGGGGCTGGTTTGTTCTTGGCTGGGGGCTTCGATGCCTTTCCCGCTGGGATAATGCTGTAGAATGCTTTAGAAAAGCACTGACACTTGGCTGTGTTAATGCTGACACTTACAATGAACTGTCTATATGTCTCCTGGAAACAGGTGATCTTGCTGTTGCGGAAAAAGAACTGGAAAAAGCCCTGCATCTGGATCCGGATAATGTAAAAATAATCAGTAATATGGGAATTCTTGCAATGAAACAGGGAAACAATGAAAAGGCCAAAGCTTTTTTCCGCACAGCACTTGAACTGGAACCGGAAGACCCTGTTGCCGGAGCTTTTTTTGGTTTAAGCTCCGGCAATTGACAGCTGAAACTATCAGGTTTTTCCTACATTTTTTAGTTCGGTTTCCTTTTTTTCCAGAGTTTCTTTTAAAGATGTAATTTGGCCAAGAATTGTTCCGATTTCAGGTTCTTCAGCCGAAAAAGATTTTTCCTGTTCAAATAAACTATAAACTTCGGCTCCCAAAAGGCTAATGAGTTTTTTTGTTTTACCTTCAAGTTGCTTAATTTCCAGCATCAGGGCGCCTTTTTCTCCAAGTTCCTGAAGTTTAGCGCCGGCTTTGGAAGCAAAATCTTTTGAAGCTTCCAGGCCTTTGGTACCCCAGTCCTGGGCTTTTTCACTGGCTTTGGCTCCCAGCTCTTTGGAAACTACCATGCCCTGATCCAACAGTTCTTTTATTGTTTCGCTAAATCCCATGTAATACCCCCTCTGTTAGTATCATCCTGCAATGTGCAGGGTGAATCTATTTCCTGTTTACTCCCAGTATAGTTAGATCGTCATATTGATCATCCTCTTTTACACGAGTATAGTACATATATGCATCATTGCCGGGATTTTCCATGGTATCGTAGCAATAATCCCGGTATTGGATAAAGTGTTTCCGTAAAAAATCATCTACTTTTTTATCAACAAGTACCCTTGAATCAGCGCCTGCTTTCGGATCCTTGTACATACGGAACATTTTTTCTACAGATACCATGGCCATTATTGCTTCTTCTACCTTGCCTTCGCAATAGGTAAAATCAAATTTTAAATCATGGTTTTCACCTTCCGGATTATGGTACTTGTGCAAGGTATACACTTGCTTGTTCATTACCGCATCGATTATATCCTGTACCCGTTCAGGGCTCATTTCTTCATCGCCCTGACCTACGGTATGGGTAGCATGGGGAGTATCTTTTTCTCCTTCTTCGCAGACAATTTCCTGAAAGGATGTATTGCGGAAACGGCGTTTGGCTTCTTCTATACCGTCAGTGTAGAGGAAAAGTATATCGCCGTGATCTATTGTCAAAGTTTGCACCATATATCCGCCTTTGGACTCCACAAGGAAGTTGGGAAGTACCCCGGTTGCAGGTGTTTCCCTTAAGGTAACAATTTTCATTTTTCCTTCCGACGCATCGTACCAGTGGATAATATTGTCTCCTGCGTTACAGAACCGGACAACACCGGTTTGGGAATCGAAGAGGCAGAGCGTAAAGGCAGCGAACCGGCCTTTAAACCCTAAAGCTTCAATAAAGTCGTTGATCTGATAAACCAAATCTTCTATATGCATGCCCCTTTCGGTCGGTTTCCATCGTCTGAAATGGCCAAGGAACATGGTTGCTACCTGGATCATAATTAATGCAGCAGGTATACCTTTGCCGGCCACGTCGCATTTGATAATTGCAAAGTAACGTCCGTCAAGATCCTGATAGTCAAAATAGTCTCCGGAAACACCCTTGGCCCCTTCATAATAACCGAAGAATTGGACATTCTTGGTATCCTTAAAGCCGCTGGTCAGTTTATTCCCTTCCCGGTTGATTTCCAGCGGAATGAATTTTTTCTGAATTTCCTTGCCAAGAGAAAGGTCCGATGCGGCAAGGGCTGCTTTAACAAGACCATGGGTCATGTCATTTATGGTGTTTCCCAGGGTGGCGATTTCGTCTTTGCTTTTAATAACAATATCCACACCTTCCAGTTTGGTTTTATCATCCGTATCACGAATCCGCTCAACATGGCTCACAAGACGGATGATGGGCCGGATTATCAGGGTAGAAAGAATTAGTGCGCCCACCGTACCTATGGCAATGGCCAGGAGGGCAATGGGCAGAATTACCCGGAGTATATTCCATTGCGCTGCACGGATCTGTTCGATAATTGATTCAATGCTCAGCTCCGCCCTTACAAGGCCGCGGTAATAGACATTGTCGGAACTCGATCGATAGAGGATTGGCTTAAAGAAAACGTAATTTCTTACGGTGTTTTCCTTAATGGAACGCGTAGAGAAAGCCGGTTCAGAGCCGATATCTCCGCTTATTCTGGTAAGAGCTTCGCTGACTCTTATTTGAAGAGCCTGTGTAGTTATTGCAATTTCGTCAATACGGTTTCTTTGTTCTACTGTTGGATTGGACAGTTCAATTAATTGAATCGCTTCTCGGGTAAATGCATTGATAGTTTCCGAGGTGTCTCCTATTTCGGCCGCAGCTCGTGAATTCATTTCCCTTTCTATATCGCTTGTCCTGTATGTAAGGGTATCTTCCAGCCTGGAAAGGCCAATTTCCAGTTCAGCTGTATTGATTTTTTCAGTAATAGCAGGGTCGTTGGTCGCCAGCACATAATCAGAGAATATTGTTTGTTCATCTCCTGCCCCTGTAATGGTTATATAGTGGGCTTCCGGAATTACATGTGATTGTGATGGCAGATAGCCGAGTTCCAGATGATTGTTCGAGGGCATAAACACCCTTGCTTCGGTGGCAATGCCTTCCAAAAGTACCCTTGTCCGGTCGTAAAGGCCCTGGAGCAGGGTGGCTTCCTGGGTCCTTCCCATCATCACATAGAGAGGACTTGCGATCATTATTACTACAAGGATAACCAGGGCTATGGTAAAAGAAGCCATTTTAAGGCGAAGTCCTCCGCCCTTGCGTTTGATCATGGTCATACGTCTTTTCTTTTCCGAGGGCATAATATCTCCTGTAATAAGGGCAATTGTTTCCATCCGGATTGCCGTGCCTTCCGCCGCTGCATTACTGATTCCTCTAACCGATGCGAAAAATCCCACCACGCAAAATATCAGGATTGCAATCAGGGCAAGTATGGTCATATCCACCTGGAATTTTCTTACCAGTCTTTGTGCCCAGGAAGGCTGCCAGATTTGAGTATAATCACCGTACTTGACTGTTCCTGTTCTGTCTATGGAAACAATGGGTGGTGAAACATACATTCCCCGCCCGCTGTGATATAAAAGTATCCGATAAACTCCTGCCGGAACATCGCTGACCTGAATTCCGGTTATTTCCCTGTCGTTAAGAATCCGGAAATCTCCGGTTTCAAGGTAATATTCCCTGTCGTATGGTTCCTGCCCATCTTGATCAAGGATAACCCTTGTTATTCGTCCCCCGTCAGAAAAACCGCGGCCGAGAATCCTCATAACCATGTTGCCTATTTCGTCTTGGCGGGTTTCGGCATATGTTACGATGGTATGGGGAATAAATTTATTGGTTTTAAAGAAATACCGGGAGGGAGGGCCAATGTTTCCCACTTCGTCAACTGCAGAAACGGTAAAGACCCACAATCCGTTGTCCTGGTTGGTGTAAACAGCACTATTTCCCGGTCCCATAATAGTTCTTGGAGCCTGAGCCACGTTGGGGAACCGTTCCGCTGCTATCCGATTCAGAGCATTACCGGTTTCCGGCAGGACGGAAGAAGATCCCAGAAATTCCAGATTCCAGGTATATCCTGCTATATCTGATGCAGGAGGAGTATTCCATCGCATGGAAAAGGTATTGGAAATTAAATAACCGTTATCATCGATTTCGGGAGGAATAATACTTGCTGCAGGCGGAGGAGTTGTATCACGGATAAAAGAAACCTGTACCGGATCGGACCATGCACCGCTGAAGTCCTGGGCAATAATCGAGAAATACCATGTCCCGTCTTCGGAAGCGGCTAGTTCAAGTGCAGGCATTACTGAACTGCTCATTATTTCACGGGGCGGCTCATCATTAATATTTTTACTCCAGGACCAGGCATAGCCTCGTATACCGGATCCTGCACGGGGAGTTGCCCAGCCAATAATAGCCGAACTGTTACCACTGCGTCTGCCGGGTGTAAAATTACGGGCAATAAGCTGGGGCTTGAGTATGGATGTATCCGGTGCCAGTGAGTATATCCGGTTTTGATTTTGTCTTGTCGCCTGCCAGAATATTATCAGGCTGTCATTTGAAACAACCGGCCGTCCAAATGTCGCTTCTCCTCCGGCATCGTGGGAAAGGTCAACACCGGGTTCCCAGCCATAAGGGCTTTGGGAAGACATCATGATCCGGTTACTTCCATATCGGCTGTTATCAAACCAGATAACTACGGTTCTTTCCTTTAATTCCATGGCTATGGGGTTATTGCAGTAAGCGTTGTTAAAGTTGATTCGATCCGTAGCGCCGGATATGGAACCGTTATTCATCAGTTTTGTTCCGTATATCTGCGGAGTACCGCTTCTGAACCGCCGTTCCCAGACTACGAAAAGCTGGCCTTGCTGAACTGATAAATGAGGCCGTTGATTGTCAAATTGATCGGGTTGGGAGTCCTGGACAAAGGGATCACGAAAACTGGTAACACGTACCGAGTTGGACCAGGTTCTTCCGTTATCGCCTGAAGATTTAAAAAAGAGCTGAAATGTCAGATCGGTAGTTCTTACCTGGGACTGGTATACCACATATTCCCTTCCGTTAAAACTCACATGGCTGGGAAGAAAATTTATTGTTCGTGCCTGTTCGGTAATAAAAGGTTGAAACGTTGACCATGTATTTCCGTTGTCAGAACGTGAATAATAAAGTGTAAGGCTTTCTCTGCTGCTTCCCCGTGTAACAAAAAGGAGATAACCGCCGTCGGATCGGGTATAAATACGGGGAGCTACCGAGCTTTCAGAACCCATTTCCAGCCTGCGTTGTGTAAACGTGGCGCCTAAATTTGAAGAAATAAGGATATCTGTTTCTCCGGCGGATACTGCTGCGGCAATAAGAATCCTTCCCAGATCGTCCACAACAATACTAAGTGTTGCAGGCTCAGATGGCCCTGAATAGTCATACTCGGCTATATGCGGCCGGGTTATCCAGTCTCCTCTGCCCTGTTTTACCGCAACATTAACCCGTATACTGCCTCCATCGGCTCTGGTGGTAGTTTCCTGCCATGCTACAGCTGCAATGTTTTTTCTGTAGGACGATACGGGAAAACTGCCGCTTTGAGAAGAAAAAAGCCGCGGTTCTTCCCAATACATTTCCTGAGCGGATAATTTCGGGACAAACAATATGCCAATAATACCGGCAAAAACCAGGAATAATACTCTGGATCTCATAGTCTCGATTCCACACGTTGATGGAGTGTAACGACTTTACCTATATAGCGGTAATCCGGATTTAGCGAATAGATTTGATTTAGCAATTGCCTTGCTCGGATTGCATTGTCCTGGGTTAATGCCTGGGCAGCCTGCTGATAGAGCCGTTCCGCTTCAGGAAGAAGTACGGTCCCAATAATCCTGATTTTCCTGGAAGCTTCATCAAAGAGAGGTCCTGCATCACGGTTATTGGGATCAATGCGCCTGGCCCTGCTTAATTCGTCCCGTGCTCCGATAATGGCATCCAGGTTGTTTCCGGCAATTATTGACCTCGATCTGGCAACAATGGCCGCCGCTTCGGCTATTTCTTCCGGACTAGGCGGCCGCGGCCTGAGCCCGGCATCTACTTCCGCCTGGAAAATAATGGCTTCCCAGTTGGGGAGGAAATCCCGGAAAACAGTCCTGTAATTACGGAGATCGTTTACCGCTTGAATTCTGGCTCCTGGGGATCCTGTTCTGGTTATTTGTATGGCGCCTTGTATCTTTGCATTCAGGGTTGCGGCAAAATTCGGATCCAGTTCCCGGTCTATCATTAAATCCAGTATTCCGGCATCTTCGTTCATAGGGTAGACAAGTTTTACCTTTTCCAGGTCTTGTTTGGCGCTGTTCAGCCTGCGCCTTCCTTCCGATGTGGATGTAAGAATTAGTGTCCGCCCTTCTTCATAATTCTTCCGGGCATCGCTTAACAACTGGCTCATTTCGGCATAGAGGGGGGCGGTGGGCGGTATGGTTCTGCCCGAACGAATCCCGGCCACGATCATATTGTTCCAGTACACAAGATCAGGGTGATCCTGGGCTTGTGTCAGTTTCCAGATGTTCTGGGCGCGGGAAATAAGCCGTTCGGCCTGATCGAAATCATTGCCGTAATAACTAACCTGGATTTGATCCACAAGTTCTCTTACCTGACGTATTACATCCTGGTTATATGCTTCGGAGATTCTTTCATCCAGGTCATGTACCGATGTATTTCGCATGGCCCATGTGTTTTCATCGTATTCCCGTTCCAAAGATTGATCGTAGGCTTCCGCTGCTCTTTGAACTCTGGTTTGAGCTGTTGTAAAATCACCTCTGGCCAGCGCAGACTGGGCCTCAGCATAAAAACGGTCTCCGTCGCGGCGAAGATTTGCCGCATCCGTCGACTGGGAACGCGCCAGAGTTGCCATGTTCCTGCCCTGAGATCGGGTATTGTCCAGGCGGCTTAGCATGGCTGTCGCTTCTTCTTGCAGAACCTTTACCCGCGAACTTCCGGTTATATCTGCATTGTATTCACCTAAAAGGGTTTGAAGAGACTGTCTGTCAGCCTCCATAGATCTGTCCATTTGAGTTAAGAGTTCTGCGGCTCGTGTCGGAAATTTGGCCAGATAATCATCCCGCCGTGTTCCTTCAAAAAGTACTGTACTGTCAGTAAATTCCTTTTCCCTTGCCTTAATGCGGTTATCTATTAACCCGTTTGCTATTGTATAACGGCGGAAAGAAGATGTTTCCTCCTGATCGCCTATCAACTTAAGTAAATCTTCCGTTGATGAGTTGATTCCTTCCAGGTAAATCTGGTATCCGGAATCGGGAATTCTGGTTTCAATATTTCGGTATCTGGCGCTTCCTTGCTGGATCGTGTTTAGAAGGGTTCTGGTGTCTGTCCTTATTTGGCGGAGTATAGTAATCGAATTTGATTCTGCACGGATAAGCTCATCGCCGTTTACTCCGTTTCTCCAGAGGTTTATTGAATCCTGATTCGGAACGGCAATATAGCGGCTTCCCAACTGCCCCAGCGTTCGCCATAGAGCTGAAGATTCTGCAAGGTAGCGGAATTTCAGATAGAATCCTGCTTCTTCTGCCGGTACGCTTCGGTCAAATATAGTTTCTTTTTGTGCCAAATGATAACGGCCCCATCGTTCTTCCAAATCTTCCGGAAATGATCCGTAAGCAGCCAGGATATCTGAACGTGCGGCAATTCTGCCATATTCCCGTGCTGAAGCATCATTTACAATTGCGGTAAATACCATCCGGGTTTTTTGATCCAATAACTCTCTGGCCTGAGGTATAGCTTTGTACCAGATTGTATCAAAAACATTAAGCATGCCTCCCAGATCACCTCTGCCTTCCATGATGCGAACTGCAAAAGCCAGAAAATTCCGGTCACCTTGTTGTGGGAAATTCCTCCGCAGCAATGACAGGTCTTCTTTAAAAGCCGTATCGGTATTTGCAAAAGTATTCCTCAGAGTTGTAAAACGATCCATTTCCGAACCCAGGCGGTTGTAGGCATTCCTGTATGTAACAAGATTCTGCGATTCAATACCCTGGCTTGAAAGGGTTTCCAGCGCATTAACTGCTTCCTGAAGGGCGTTTACTGCAGATGTAACGCCGGCAATATTACTGTTTATACCGTTAAGTTCCTGACGTGCGCGGTTTTCCATTGCCTGCCCGTATTGTCCTGAAAAGAATTCCGTCTGATATATGGTAAATCCTTCTGTATAGGTCCGCAGGGCTTCGGCATAGCGGCTCTGATTAACCAGTTCCTGACCCTGGGTAAGGATACGATCCAGCCGCCGCATATTGGATCTGAAAAGGGCCAACTCTCTGGTTTTGTTTATAAAATCCTGGGTTTCGGCAATACGCTCGGGGTCAAGTTCATAAAGCTGATTGGTCAGGGTTAAAATCTTCTCATTGTCAGGTTCTTCCTTTTCCATTTCATCCAAAAGCCCCTGAGCAATCCTGTTGTATTCTTCTTTTATAAACAATATTTGTTGTACCCTTTTTTGGGCCGCTTCAAAATTTTTAGGGTTATCTTTCATGTAGGGGACAAGTATGCTTAACGCCTCGGTATATCGTTTTTGTGTTATTAGCTCGTCTACTCTGGATAAAACATCACCCTGCTGTCCCCTGGCATAACTTAAAACAGGAATAGCTAAAAAAAGAGTCAGAATAAGTACTGTTCGGCACAGCGAGACACATGCTCCACGCTGCTGGGTGCGGTTCCGCCATATTGGACGGTATAGTCTCATTAATATAGTACCTTAATTAACTATCGGTTGCCCAATTCCTACACTATACTAAATAATAGGATAGAAAACAATCGGATTTTCCGATAAATTAGTGTATATTAGAAGTGGAATGACGGGATATAAGCGTTTTCATATATTGTTTTTCCTCATTTTTGTCCTGATTTTCCGGGGGAATGTTGCACTTGTTGCGCTTGATTTTAGTCCCGATGCCTACGGTTCCCTTTCGGATATTTATGGGGTGGACAGTAATGCAGGTCTTACCGCCTTTCCCGTACTCCGGATTCCCATGGGAGGCCAGGCGGAAGGTATGGGAACAGCCTATACAGCCGTAGCCAACGATCTGACTTTTATCGAATGGAACCCTGCCGGCTCTTCCATGCTTGTCAACACCGAGGCGGGATTTTTTCATAATAACTGGATAGCAGATACAAAAATAGAAAGTATAGTTTTTGCATCCCGGCTGAATCATTTGGGTTATGCGGCAGGAGTAAAATGGCTCTACACACCTTTTTCCGAATACAATATGTATGGGAACCGGGTTTCCAAGGGTTATTATTCGGAAGGGGTAGTAACCCTCAATATTTCATATAATTTTTTGGCCGGGTACTACTTTTCCGGAATCTCTCTGGGTGCAAACCTTAAAGGCGCTTTTCGTTTTATGCCGGATTATTCGACTGCCGATGACAAAGGAGAAAACGAAGGTACAGTAATTGCCGGGTCAGGTCTTTCTCAATCGGCAATAATGGGTATGATGGATTTTGGGGCTTTAGTCCGGTTTAATGTATTTAAATTCTACAATGCCAGAGAAAAAAACACCGGAGTCGCCCTGGTGGTATCCAATTTGGGACCTTTTTCCAAAGGTGAGCCTTTACCGACATCAATTACGGCGGCTTTGTCTTATAAGCCAATTCGGCCTTTTACCCTCGCTTTTGATTTTACCTATCCCCTTAATTTGCAGGATATTACTTTGTCGGAAAAACCTTCCTGGGCAACGGGATTTAATGTTAACATTACTGATTTTCTTTCGATGCGGGCAGGCCTGTTAGGACGTTACGGCGGTTATCGTTTTACCATTGGGAGTTCCGTAGACTTGGGTAAAATATCCCTGGATTTGAATTATTCCCTGGATCTTTTGACCCAGTTTACCCCCCTTAACCGGATAAGCCTTGGCGCACGGATCAATCTGGGCGATCAAGGCAGGAAGGAAAAATCCGAACGTGTTGACGATCTTTACCTTTCGGGACTGGATGCATATAACACTGGTAATTATTCTCAAGCCCGTTCAGATTGGGAAGAAGCGTTGAATATTGATCCCAGATTTGATCCTGCAAAAGAAGGATTATCGCTGATTAAGGATTCCGGTGATTTGGACAGGCGTATCGATTCAATGCAAAGCCTGGACGAAGACTATCTGTAAAGTTATTTCTTTCGAGCGAATACACGATGGTTGACAAAGGGAAGAAAGTAATGCCTTCGTTCAAGGGCTGTAAGCCATTCCGTGCTGACATGACTTGAACCCAATGCTTCATAAATGGTTGTAAAGTTTCTCAGCGCTCCTTCCAGTTCCTGTTTGGCATGATCCCTGCTTACCCTGCTTTGGTACTGTGGGTTTAAAGCTTTTGACCAGTCTGTGCTTTGGGCAAAAAGAAGTTCTCTTGCCGCCTGATTTAAAGCCCTTTCTTTTAGTCCTGTGTCGCCGGTAAAACGTTCTGTCAATTCTGCCATACGCTGAATGGAACGGAAAATATGACGGTAAATCCAGTCGTTGGAAGCGTCAAGCAGCAGTTCAGCATACCCGTTTAACAGATTTGAAGAATATCCCGGCTCCACAGTTTGAATGGAGGATCTCATTATTTCTGCCAGGTAATCAGATGGAGTACACAGGCATGGAGTTTTTCTCTGATTGATTTCCCTGATTAACATTTTTAAAAATAATATCCCTTCATACCATGTATGGAGTAATTCGCCGGCATTTAATGTACAGATACATATAGGGTTTTCCATATATTCGGATGCAGCTTCCAGGCGTGAAAGCCGGAGATCAAGGTATTTCTTTGCTGCTGCAGCAGCACAATTTTCTGCCGCCTCCCGGTTGTATGGCTGGTGTTTTTTTTCTGTGCCGCATGTCCAATACCGATAACCGGTGGAACAACGGATGTTTTCCTCACCCAGGAACTGTTTAAGAGCCCTTGAAGAAAGTTCAAATCCCGCATCGTGGCAAGATCGGTATATTCCGGGTTCGGCATTAATTTGATTTTCCAAATCCAGCTGGGCAGTACTGTCCCTGCCAAATACCAAAAGACCTGACGAAGTTTTTACCGGGTAAAAAAAACCGGTTTTTGCCGGCGGGTTTCCCATTACAAGGGCATGGGCATCTGCAATTGTATACGTTAATCCGTATTCATTCAGGTAATTTCCCAGTTCCGCTGTCCATCCCATTTCCGGCAGCCAAAAACCGGTTGGATTCTTTCCAAAATATTTCCGGTGGTGAATTAATGCAGTTTCTATTTGGGCATGGATTGCCTCTTCCATGGAAGCGTAAAAAGGAAGATATGCATTTGTAGCTGCAGTTAATAAGAATTCCACTTTGCCTTTTTTTTGAAAACCCGTAAAGGCTCCCAAAAGATCCATGCTGTATTTATCAGTTAATGCTGTTTTTATGTGACAATCTCTGTTATAATACTGTTCAGCAAGGATTTTCATTTCTTCGTTTGCTGCACAACGTCTTAATTCTTTCTTGCCAAAATCAATTCGTTTATCAAGCCAAGTTAAGTAGCGTTCCAAAAGTCTATTGTCCTGAAAAAGACCGCAAAGGGAAGGTGACAGAACCATTCCCAGTCTGAATGGCAAATCTTCTTCTTCAAGCTGTTCAAGTAAATCAATTATGGGCAGCCATGTTTCCGAAAGTGTTTCAAAAAAATCCCGTTCCTCTTCGGAAAAATCACCTTTTATTTCGGTACAAACAAAAGGGTGATGTCCAAAAATGATTAATGAAATATATTTTTGCTTCATGAACGGTTATGTGAAACCCTGTCTGAGGATCGAAGTATCGAGAAGTCCGATACACCGGAAAGCTGAATCAGCGGACTGGCCAGATAATTGGAATTTCCAGGGCTATTTAAAAACTTTGGAAGTATAAAAGGATTGGATAAAACAAGTGTAATATTCAGTCCTTGAACCCAAAGAGCGATACGATACATTCCGGAAGAAGGGAAACCCAGATACCGGGAATTATCTTCCTTCTCGATAGGTACAGTAAATGATTCGGTAAAATCGCCGTCTTTGCAGCTTTCCAGGCTGCCTTCATTGCTTTTTTTGTTTTCCAGTGCTTTAAGTGCATAACCTTCAAAGCCGGGGTTTATTTCGTAGCGTTCTTTGTCCTGGGCTTTAATCTCCCAAAAAACATAAACCCACTGAGGGTCCCGGGGCAGAACTTCCAGATAGGTAATGTGATACTGTAAAGGCAAAAAAGCTGTTTTTGCATGTAAAGAAGAACCGCGCGAATTTTCGTTTACAATGCTGTCTTTGATTGGCTCTGAGTTTCCATTAAAATACTTTCCGGATATCATTGATGTTTTACCGTTTTCTTTATCTGCCGAAATATTATTTCTTTTAAAAAAAGGTTTTGAAAACACTTCTTCATCAAGCATATAATCCAGTAATTCCCTGATTATAAAGATCCTGTCCAGATCCGGAGGAATGGTAATCCCCGCCTGATCTGCCAGTTTTATTAATTCTTTTGTTGTTGAACTTTCCAAAAATGTTTTATATTTTGCTGTTTCACTGTTTAGCATGCACATACCGCCTCCTGGCGGTAAACTATAATAATTTCCATGCGCTCGTGGGGCAAAGCCCCACATGATATTATAATCATGGGAAAACGGTTTTTTCTTGTCAAGGGGCGTGTAACATCATTCTTTTCTTCGCACAGCTTTGAACAGTTCATCCCGGCTTAATGTTTTCCAAAGGGGCCGCCCATGGGGACAACGAGGCAGGGATACTTCTTTATCAGATAATTTCAGTACAGA
Source organism: Treponema sp. (assembly GCA_009782955.1). Taxonomy (GTDB): domain Bacteria; phylum Spirochaetota; class Spirochaetia; order Treponematales; family Breznakiellaceae; genus WRIV01. The sequence goes on from WRIB01000008.1 coordinate 38,085, forward strand.
TTCTGCCAATGAAAGCGCCGATTTGTCATCCAGGTAATTTCCATCTTTTATTGCTGTATGGCAGGCAAGGGTAGCTGCCCATCGTTCAACGAGGTTTTCATTTGCATTTTGCAGAGCAAGAATAACTTCAACCGTTTTGCTATCTGTGGTTTTCCAGCCGGCGGGGAGAGCCTCTATAAGCCATGAGCCGCCGCCTTCGTTTTGCAACATAATACCCAGATTTGTAAATTCGTCTTTTTTTGTCTGTAAAAAAGTATCTTCTTCGTCATTACCGGTGCTAAAGGGGATTGGTATCAGTAATTTCTGGGTACTAATATTGGCAGATAAAAAATGATCATAGAGGATTCGTTCATGAGCAGCATGCTGGTCGATTAGATAGAGTTTGTCTCCCTGTTCAACGATAATAAAAAGATCAAAGACTCTTCCGACAAGCCGAATGTTATTGTGTTTTTTTTCAGCGTTTCCGGCGCTTGAACCTGAATATTCAACCGGATTATAACCAGTTTCTTTTTCCGCTGCAAACGCTTCCTGTGTTTGGTTTCCTGATGACAGTGAAATAAATCCTTCCTGTTTTTCCGGCGTTGTTTTTATTACCGGCTCGTTGCCGTATTTTATATGCGTGTAGTCATGTGTATTGCCGTGAATATATTTCCGAAGCGCGGCAGTAACACTGTGGTGAATTGCTCCGCTGTCCGCAAAGCGGACTTCCCGTTTTGCCGGGTGGATGTTAAAATCCGCCATGGCCGGATCTGTATCTATAAAAACAGCTCCAAGCGGATGAGTACCATTGGGGAATAAACCGGCAAGGCCGAATTCCAGAGCCTGCATCATTCCGAAATCCTGGATACGCCGCTTGTTGGCAAAGATATATTGCTGACGCCGGTCTTTGCGGAATAATTCCGGCCCTCCGAATACAATTGTTACACTGAACCCTTTGCCGGCTGTTTTTTCGGCATGAAGAAACGAACGCTCCTGTGGCTCAAGGATCGATTCTCCAAAACGTTTTTGCAAAACAGAAGCGTTTTCTCCGGTATTTGTACAGGAAAGAAACTGGAGTTTTAATACACCGTCCTGAACAAAGCGGAATGAAACGCCGGGGAAAGCCATAGCTTTTTCCGTAAAAATCTGACGGCACAGCATTGCTTCGCTTGGTTCCCGCTTAAGAAATCGCTTACGGGCAGGGATTGAATCAAAAAGACCGAAAGCTCTGACGCTGGTTCCGCGGTTTCTTCTGGTTTGGGTTAGTTTGTATGGTTCTGTTTCAAGAAGCCATGCTTCTTTACCGTCGGTACTTGTAACTATTTCCAGTCTGGCAACGGCTGCTGCGGCTGCCAGGGCTTCACCGCGAAAACCCAATGTAGTAAAACGGGAAAGATCATCAAGAGATTGTATCTTGCTGGTAGCATGTGTTTTAATGCAAAGAGAAAGGTCATTCTTGTTCATTCCGCAGCCGTCGTCAACAATCTCTGTTTTTTTTATACCGCCCTTTTCGATTGACAGCTCAATGTTTAACGCTCCGGCATCAAGTGCGTTGTCTATCAGTTCACGAACAAGCGCTGCAGGCCGATCTATTACTTCGCCGGCGGCAATTTTTTTTGCTTCATCCGGTTCCAGGATTCTAATCATCAATCTGCGCCGTTAAACAAATCCAGTTCCGGACTTTCCTGTAACTTTGCATCCGGAGAGTTAAGGAGTATTTCGATGCGGCTTTCGATTTTTTCAAGATCTTTTTCAAGGGAACGGGCCAGTTTTATTCCTTCTTCAAACGCCTTAAGGGAATCTTCCAGAGGAATATCGGTTTTACGGATTGATTCACCAAGATTTTCCAGTTTTTCAAGCCGTTCTTCAAAATTTTTCATACACACGCCTCTTGTGATTTCTGCAATTTATCTATTTTTTCCGTTACTGCAAAGACCATTCCTTCCATGGGTCTGATACTCAGTTTATCGCCGGGCTTTGCATCCTGTCCGCGGCGCAGTATTTCCCCCGATCTTTCGTTAACCACAACAGAAAAACCCCGTGCCAATACTGCAAGAGGGCTTCCTACTTCCAGACTTGTTCTGGCCAACGTTAGACGTCTGTGATATGCATCAAGCCTTTCCTGCAGGGAATAAATAAGTGTTTCCTTGGCATCGTCAAAACGTACCAGAACGGGCTGCAGTATTGCTCTGAATCGCTGTTCCAGATCATTAATGCCGAAAGGTCTCAATAAAAGCCGCGCTCTGTCGAGTTTTGACATTACAGCGTTTTTAATTTCTTCTTTAAGATAAATTATTTGTTCCAGTGTTTCGTTTCTGTTGGCACTTACCAGTTCTGCGGCTGCTGACGGAGTAGGTGCACGGAGATCCGCCGCCAAATCACAAAGGGAGTTATCTATTTCGTGTCCCACTGCACTGATTACGGGGATTTTCGAATCTGCCACTGCACGAACCACAACTTCTTCGGAAAAAGGAAGAAGATCTTCCAAAGAACCTCCGCCTCTGCCGACGATAAGCACATTAGCCAATTTCCATTGATTTGCCTGTTCAATGCGCAGTGCGATATTTTCCGCAGCATCATCCCCCTGAACCAGTGTCGGAAAGATGATCACATGAATCCCGGAAGCCCTGCGCCGCAGTATATTAAGTATATCCTGTACTGCCGCTCCTGTGGGTGAACTGACTATACCTACAGTTTCCGGAAAAAGCGGGATGGTTTTTTTTCTTTCTTTGTCGAAAAGACCTTCGGCTGCCAGTACACGTTTCCGCTTTTCCAGCATTGCCAGGATATCCCCCGTACCTGTCAGTTCCATTTCTTCACAGACAAGCTGGTAATTTCCGCGCTGTGGATATACCGAAATACGCCCCCTGACCCTCAGACGCATTCCGTCTTTGGGTTCGAAATTCAGTGTCGACAGACGGTTCTTAAACATTGCGGCATCTATTTTTGCTTCCGGGTCTTTTAAGGAAAAATACAAATGTCCTGAACTGGAAGGACGAAAATTGGACAGTTCCCCTTCAACCGTGATCTGCGGAAAGGCACTTTCCAAATTTTGCCTGATAAGGCCGGTTAGCTCGGAGACGGTAAGACTTTGCTGCACTGAAACAGTATACCATGTAAAAGCATGGCAAACAATATCAATTTTGTTTTTTGGTGTTTGTACCCTTGGATACTTTGTCAAATTGATCCGAAACTTCCCTGAATATTTCCACCAAAACAGGATCAAAGTGAGTTCCGGCGTTTTCTATAATGATTTTACGTGCGTCTGTATGGGTAAATGGTTCTTTATAGGGACGTACGGAGGTTAATGCATCGTATACATCGGCAATTGCCATAACCCTGCCTTCCAGAGGGATGTTTTTGCCCTTGAGTTTCATTGGGTATCCGCTACCGTCCCATTTTTCGTGATGTGTTCCGGTAATGTACAGCGCATGTTTCAAAAAAGCATGTTCCCGGGTTATGCTGATTATTCTTTCTATTGCATCTACTCCCACAACCACATGAGTTTTCATAATTTCGAATTCTTCATCCGTTAACTTGCCCGGTTTGTTCAGAATTAAATCACTAATGGCGATTTTTCCCACGTCATGGAGCTGAGTCGACGGCAGCAAGAAATCCTTGTCCCATTTGGACATTTCTTCTTTATAAATTGCTTTGTTAAAAAGTCCTTCTACAAGCGCCTTAAAATAAAGCTGAGTACGTTCTACATGGCCTCCAGTAAAGGTATCGCGGAATTCAACTAGGTCCGATACTGTAGTAAGCACGGCATTTTGTAAATTCAGTACTTCATTGGTTTTTTCCCGTACCCTTGTTTCCAGATTTTCGGCGTGATCCATAAGAGCAGTCTGAGCAGTCAGCAAATCGTTTCTTTGCTTAATAATCAGGAGCTGGTTTTCTATGCGTTTAAGCAGGAGCGGGCCTGAAAAAGGCTTGGAAATATAATCAACCGCTCCAAGATCGAACCCTTCCAGTTCACTGTCTTCATCATTTTTTGCCGTTAAAAATATTACAGGAATATCTTCAGAGCGTTTATCGGCTTTAAGTCTTTTTATAACTTCGTATCCGTTGATTTCCGGCATTTCGATATCAAGAAGAATTAAATCGGGAAGGATGTTTTCCAGAATTTCAAAAAGTTTGGCTGCAGAAGGAGCGGGGTATACCTCATAAAATGTTTTCAGCATGTTTCTGCCCATGGTCAGATTTGCCATGCTGTCGTCGACAATAATTATTTTATGACGGATATCATCCATGCATTACCTCGCAGTTCTTCTAAGAAAAGTATATCATCTTTATGTAGCCTTTTTCAATATACTACTTTTTTGCCATTATTAATAGGTTTTTTTATAAATCTAAGGGTAAAATCAATTGATTCTGAAAGGTGTTGATAAAAAAGACGGGAGAATTCCAGATGTTGTTTAAAAGGATCTGTTTCCTGCAGCTCTTTTTCCAGTTCTGAAATTGGAGGGAAAAGAAAACCGGCGGCTGCTTTTACAGGACTTGCAGCAATGGCGGCATTGGTTTTGTCCAGTTTTTTAAGGATTTTTTCGTTTTCCTGTATGTTATTCCTGTGCTGTACCGGAATGTTTTTTGCAACAGACACTGCTTCACCTGCTCTGTCCCGTATTTCTTCAAGACCCCGGACAAGATCGGTTAGAGCATCAGAATAACGACTGGTCCGGTTTTCTTTCTCTGAACTATGGTTAAATTGAGCATCAATACGGCTGAACAATCCCGTCAGCAGCCGGTTTATTTCTTTGCGGCGTTCGGGCAGCGAAAGAAGTTTTTCCAGAGGGGAACCTTCGCTCACTTTCGTTCGCTCGGTGGAGTATTCATGTTCGGCGGGAACAAGACCGTGTATAGCAAGCCCGTCGGAAGAAAGACTGCGGTTAGTCACATTGGCTTGTTCAATGTGGTGTTCAAACCATGCTGCATACAGTGAAAGCCGTTTGTCGGTAAGTACTTTACCTCCGCGGGCTGATGCAGCCATAAAAGGAATGCCGTTTTCAAGTGTTCTTACAGAAAGTGTTTCTATTGGTGAAAACCGTTTTGAAACAGCATGGGAGTTTTCTTCAAAAAGGGCGCCTTTGTAATGGGTACGATAGTCCGGAAAAGCCAAATCGAGACCGGCAATCCAAACATCGGAAGGACCCAGGAATCGTGCAAAATCCCAGGCTGTAGTTGCTACTGAACCTCCGGCACATAGTATACCTTTGGGGTCGGTACGATCTTCGATAAAGCGCCCGAGCGGGAAAAGCGACTGACAAAAAAAGACCCTCATAAAAGCAGAATTACGCAGCACTGACGGATATACAGCAGATTCCGCTATCAGCGTTGTATTGGGCGCTTCGAGCCGGTGAAGATGAAGAGCATTCCAATATTGAGGATCGACCGACACAATAAAATCCGGTTCCACACCGTTTTTTAGAAGGCAGCGAAGGGAAGTATCAACCGCTATTGTCAGGCAGCGGCTGTGGATTTCCTTCATGTGTTTTTCTATATTGTTCAGTGATGGTCCTGCAGCGGCAAGAAATACAGGAATGTCCGTGTGGTGCAGTATGTTTTCCAGATTTTTTACTCCGGGAAATTTCAGTACCCCTTCCATATTTGCCGCCAGGTTTTTTGTCCAGCGTTTTCCAAAACGCTGCAAGGTGGCGGCATTAATCTCGTCTTTGGAAGCCCATGTATTAATCCGCCGTTCTACATCTGTATACCAGGATTCATCTTCGGCTGTTAAACCGGTAAGCGCCCGGTTTTTTATGACAAGCGGTTTTTGTGTTTCTGCAAATGCAAGAGCGGCGTGAATGGCTGCGGGTTCGCTGCTCAATACAAACATTGCCTTTCCTGGTGAAATCAGACGTTCCAAATTCCGCGATTTTAGCGCCAAAGTAAACAAATCCTTATGCCGTTCAACAATGATCAATGAACTGTTGTGCTGTGCCAGTACTTCGGCCATGTAACCGAGTCCAAAACCCAATAAAATGATTATTCCGTTTTTATCATTAGTTTTATTTTTTTCCATGGCTTCTGTTAAAGCCGCTTCAGCCTGTCGCTGGCCTTCACGGACAGGGTCCCGCCGTGAATGGATGGATATTTCCGGGGCGGTATTGTTTTCCCTGTAAAACAGAGTAGGGTTTCCGGATGGTGTTTGTTCCAATCGCCAATGGTGTTCAAAATGGCAGCAATTACTGTTTTCGATCTGGTGTGCCAGTTCAGGATAATGGGAGCGGAGCAGGGCAAGATTGTGATTCCAAAACAATTCCGCCGGTAAACTCTGCCGGGCGAACTCTTGTTCGCTGTTTTTCTCCGGTATTGCCGGAATTTCTGAATTAGGAACGATCATTCCAGTTCAAGGATTATTGTCATTCCGGGTCTGAAAGGGGTTCCCGGAACAGGATTTTGACGTATTACCCAGCCTTCGCCGCGAATGTCCAGAATCAGATCATCCCGCAAGAGCAGGGGAGCAAGGCTCCGTTTGGCCCTGCCGCTAAAGTCTGGTACGGTATTTCCTATGGTAAGTGCCTCTTCTACGGGGATTGTAATTTCTCCGGGATGGGTTACCTGTGGGTTCCTTCCGCGGGGTATTCCCAGGTAATCTATCAGGGCTTCTGCAGTTTCCCGTATAGCCGGAGCAGCTGTCCGGCTTCCAAAATAGTAGTTTCCCATGGGTTTTATCATCACCATATAAAGAATTAGAGACGGGTTTTCTGCAGGAAGCAAAGCAATGCAGCTGGCAATATAATCGGTTGCGGAATATGTTCTTGTTCTTGGATCGTACATCTGGGCAGTGCCGGTTTTTACACCAATTGCAATGTCTCTTACCCTGGCAAAACGGCCTATTCCCAAATCTTCAGTTCCGGCTTCCATATAACGCCGCATCTTCCGTGCTGTTTCTTCGCTCAATATTCGCCGTGGTTCTGCCGCACGGAATTCCCGAATGGTTTTACCATCATCGGACACGATACGGGACACGGTTCTGGGATGGATTAATACCCCGTCATTGGCTATGGCTGTTGTTGCCTTGAGCATCTGAAGTGCTGAAACGCTTATTTCCTGACCCATTGCAATAGTCGGCTTGGAACGTTCTGACCATTGGTTTATCGGACGGAAAAGTCCGGGTGTTTCTCCGGGTGCGCCGGCGCCGGTTCTGCTGCCAAAGCCATAGTCTTCCAGAGCTGCAGCAAAAGCAGTTGTGCCCATGCGTTCGGAGGCATAAGCCGCTCCGGCGTTACAGGAAAAAACAATGATGTCTTCAGCATTAACATTGCCGTGGATACCCATACATTTAATGGTAATCCTGTCTCCCCTGGTATATTCTCCGTTACAGATAAAATGTGTGTCCGGCTCTATTGCATTGGAATCCATCAAAGCGGCTATTGAAAACACCTTAAAAGTTGATCCCGGTTCATAAGCCCAAATGGCAGTTCTGTCCATCCGGGCAATTTCGGTCGATGCAGAAATATTGTTTGGATCAAAACCCGGCAGGATTGCCGAGCCCAGAATGTCTCCGTTCCGGGGATCCATGGCCAATAACATTACCGCTTCCGCCTTGTTTTGTTCCATTGAACGGGCGGCAATATCTTCCAGTATATACTGAATATTGGTATCAATTGTCAGAACAATTTGATTTCCGTTTCTTCCGTCTCTCGGGGCCAGTTCCGAATCAAATGAATATTCAATGCCGGCAAGGCCTTCATTGTTGCTGCCGGTAAAACCTATTATCTGGGCTGCAAGATTTTTTTCCGGATAGATCCTGCCCAATACCGGTTCAATGCTGATTCCCGCCAATTTCCCCTGGCTGCGGAGACTTTGAATGCGTTGTATTACCGATTGATCGGCCTGTTTTTTCAGGTAAAGAAAATCGCTTGACGATCCTTCTATTATTCTTCTGATTTCCCCCGCCGAGATTTCCAAAAGAGGCGAAAGGTCTGCTGCAAGTTCTTCGATGTTTTTAATATCAGGCCGCCAGACACTGATATTTCCCATTCTTGTCTGCAAAGCAAGGATTCGTCCGTTTCTGTCCAAAATGGCGCCTCGTTCCAATGTTTCTTTGGGAGCTGCAAAAATAGTAGCTCCCGGCGGATTCAACATTGCTACAAAGTACCGGAGCAAAACATAAAACGCCACTCCTCCCAAAATAAGGACAATAACAAGAAATCGCCGTTTTATCTGCTTTTGATCTGTTTTGATCATTGTACTGTGATTCATTTGTGGGCTACTACTTTTCCTAAAATATGATCCAATGGAACAAGGCCGTAAGACCTCGAATCAAACGATTCCAGGTCATTGTCCCCTCGTACAAAAAATGCCCCGTCTTCATTAACCGATTGACATCGTTTAACCGCCCTTTCTCCCAGGGGGGTATAGAACACCAGAATGTCTCCGGGCCGGGGATTAGACCAGTGGAAAAGATAAAAACCCAGGCCGGGAACGCGAAAACCAAAGGCGGCTTTGTTTACTACTAACAGCGAACCGGGTTTAAGGGTTGGAAGCATAGACCTCCCCTGGGTAATCATCAGGTCGATAAACAGTAATTTTATGACCAAGGCAAGGACCAAAGCCAGTATTACAGCCCGGAATACTCCGTTCTGCCTGATAACGCGGTCAGGTTTCTGTACCCTGTCCTTTTTGCTTTTCACTTCCATTTATCGGAAGTATAATGATTAGCCTTGATTATGTCGATAAAAGCCTATAATGAAGGATATTATCGCAGCTCAGCACATTCAACGCCGGTCTAAACCGTCTCTTTTGCCTGCAATTCACGAACACAAATTATCACAGTATACTGTTCCGATAATGCAGAATAATTCATTCATTGCTGATCAGCATCTTCCAAAACGCAGAAAAAAACGGCTTCTTGAAAAAATCCGTGGCGGAATAGCCAGAGGTGAACCTGCGCCTGACCACTTTAAAGTGGACAGACTTGGTGGAATATTCCGGACTTTAGAAAAATATATCAAAACGTCTGTCTACAGCAAAAAAAAGATAAAAAAAGATAAATCTGGTTTTTCGGAGGGAAACCTTCGTTCTCGTTTATTTGGCCGGCGGAGTATACCGGCCAAAGATCAAACGCCGCTTGAAGATCATCCCGGTTTTCTTGCAACTGCCGGCGATTTTTTTGCCCGTCTTCCCGGAAAAATGTTCCTGTGTGGTTTTCTTTGCCTGGCAGCAGGATGTTTTGCCCTGATGTTGGATTATATTCCCGAACCTGAACCCCCGGAAGACAGGACAATTCGGGAACAAAGTCCAAGACCCGAAGCTTTTTTCGGCAGTGAAGGCGATGAAATTCCCCTTGATTTAACAGAAAATTTTGCCTGGCAAAACTATACAGTCCGTTCCGGCGATTCGGTAGAAGCCATATCACGGCGTTTTGGTCTTTCTCTGGATGCGGTAATTGCTTCCAATGATCTTCGCAATGTCCGGCAGCTTAAGGCCGGACAAAAAATCCGTATTCCCAACATGGATGGTATTCCCTATAAAGTAAAAACCGGGGACAGTTATTCCAAAATAGCCCAGTCGTTTGGTGTACCGCTGGAAGCGGTACTAGATGCCAATGATATACAAAACGATTCTATAACCATTGACACTGTGCTGTTTATTCCCGGCGCCAGAATGGACAAAAATGCCCTCCGGCAGGCTTTAGGGGAACTTTTTATCTGGCCCATTTCAGGCAGACGCAGTTCGGGATTTGGCTGGCGTAACGATCCCTTTACCGGAGTCAGGAGTTTCCATGCCGGATTGGATATTGTAGGTCCTGTAGGTTTATCGGTAAAGGTTACAGCAGATGGAAGAGTAACCGCTACAGGGTATAATGCCACATTCGGGAATTTTATAATTGTTAAACATACGGATGAGTATGAGACCATGTATGCTCATTTAAGTAAAATGTTTGTTAAAAACGGAACCTATGTAAATCAGGGGGCGATTATCGGCCAGGTAGGCAATACCGGCCGCAGTACCGGATCGCATCTTCACTTTGCGGTATACAAAAACAAACGGGCCATAAACCCTCTTGAAGTACTAAATAAATGATGATAAACTTGTGTTTGTTGGAAGAACCTTGAGGCTTCTGGTTTCGAGTGTAAAGAAATTGTTTTTGTTAAGGAAGCTGCTGTTGCAGCAATTTTATAGCCAGAAGGCGGCATATGCATGCGTAAACTTGTATTGATTTTGATAGCTTTCTTTGCAGTGGTAACTTTTATCCGGGCTTTTGCCACTACGGAGGACATTGCGGTTCCCGTAACGGTTGAATATATCGAAGCTATAGATGGGTAAGGCCAATTGATTATCGAACAAAATGGACAGAACGTTCCTGCTGAACTTTCTGTCCCTGTCATTACTAATCAACATCTTTCTTTTGAAACCCTTTTAGAGGGTATATGTGAACGTCTTCAGGATACCAGGCAGCAAGGCTCGCTGAAACGAATACAAAAAATGGAAGAAACCCTGGATGAACTGGAAAAAGAATTGGATGAAGTTGACGAATTGTTATCCATCCAGACAGGCCATAACTCGGGGTGAGCATGAAGCTCCATAAATTATTATTTATTTTTTTAAGCCACTGTTTATTATTTTTATTGTTAGCTGTTCATTGCAATGCAAATATTCGTTTTTCCGGGCTGGATTTAGCGGAAGACAACCGGCTGTTGTTTTCCGCTATTTCAAGCGGCGGAGGCAGTGTTAATCAAAGTGCGCTCTTTGTTGCAGCGCTTCCAAATCGTTCCTTTTCCATGCTCAGTACCTTTCCGGAAAAAATGGAATTGATTGACGGAGGAAGAACAATAATTGTTCACAATACCTTTGGTTCACAACAGCTTCCCGTATCCGGCGGTCTGCCCCGTTCTTTTCCGGGTTTTTCTGCATTTACAGGTACTCCCGGACTCAGGGTAGAAAGCACAAGCGCTTCTCCCAACGGCCGCTGGCTTCTCTATGTTGAACCGGAAACCCATAGCAGAGGAACCCTGATGCTTCTGGACGGTGTTTCGGGGCGGAAGATTCGTGTTTCTGTTGATGTTGAAAGACCAGCCCGTTATTTTCCCGCCATTTGGGGAGCTGATTCCCGGGGTTTTCTCTATGCAAAAGAAGGGCGTCTTTATTTTTATTCGGTTGTTACCGATGCTCCTCCTCCCGATGAGCGGTACCGTATTATTGGTGAAGGTGCAATTCCTTCACTGTACTGGGACAAGGGAGAAGTTTTTTATTATCTCCGTTCCTCCACCGTATACCGGGTCCGGAGCAGTGAACTTTTTGCCCGTACGCTTTATTCAGGTTTTCTTGATCTGGGAGAAGTAGCGGGAAAAATCCCTTTTAATTTTGATCCGAATTTTGATCGTTACTGGATTTCTCCCGACGGACTTTCCTTAATCCTGTGTAAAGGGGGCAGGAACCTTTTCTATTATCCACTTGGAATACAATCGGATACCGAGACGGATTTTGCTTCTCTTCCCTATATTATGGCTCCGCGTTCGGGTTCCAGAATTAATGTTATATGGTCTTCTGATGGAATTGCAACAGTACTGATTGGATCTGCATCAGGGACACGCAATAATAGCGCTGTAACCGGCTATACTGCAGCTTACCGGCTTTTTTCACGAAGCAGTAATGCTGCGAACAGGACTTTTCAAACCATGGAAACTCCTCCTGCTTTTGAAGCTGCTCTTTCTCCCGACGGGAGCCGCATTGTCTTTTGGACAGGAGAAGGATTGTTCCTCTACGATTACCGAAACTGGAAATTACTGTCAAAACCTGTTTCGCAGCCGGTTTATTCCTGCCTGTGGGTAAAAAACGATGAACTCATTATCGGCGGAGGGGAACGAATTGAAAGTATTCGTTTGTCGGGAAATGCTATAGCAGAGCGAAAATTAATATGTCTTTCCGCAGCCTCGCGTTATGGGTTTGAAGCTGAAATAACACAATCTTCATCAAGGCGTATTTTGGCCTTTTCCGAAAACAACTGGTATGTTACCGACGGAGAGAGTCCCTGGACAGCAGTCAGAAACCCTTTGTTAAAAGATACAACGCTTGTTTCCGGCCGGTTTCGTGTATATCTGGAAGATCGCTCCGGTTTTTTTGAAAATGTTCCCATGGTTCGGAATGTTGCATCGGTTGGAACTTTTTCTTTATTTGACAGCGAAATAAAGCCGGTAAACCGCAATTCTGGAATGCCGGGGGTAAATGGAGTTCCAAAAGTAAATCCCAGCATAATTCATATTTCCGGAGATACGTATGTTTTTAATCATGGTGTAAGGGCAGTACGGCAAATAGCCCTGTGCTTTGATATTTACGATGATTCATCCGGATTAAGCATGGTTTTGGATGCGCTTGGCCGTTTTGGAATCAGGGCAACGTTCTTTGTTAATGGTGAGTTTATCCGCCGCCATCCGCAGGCAGCAAAAGACCTTGCCCTTTCGGGACATGAAATTGCTTCCATGTTCTATGCACCCATGGATCTTTCCAATGCGCGTTACCGCATTGACAGAACCTTTATTGAACGGGGACTGGCTCGTAACGAGGATGAATATTATAAAACTACCGGCAAGGAACTTGCATTACTCTGGCATCCTCCTTTTTATGCCCTGTCCAAAGAAATTGCAGATGCTTCTGCTGCCGTGGGATACCGTACCATTGGCCGTGATGTAGACAGCCGGGACTGGATCTCTTCCATAGATGCAAGGCGGCTGGGAATCGATCAGCTTTCCGCAGCAGATATAATCGACAATGTCGTGGATGCTGTACAGGGAGGATCGATCATCCCAATACGGCTTGGACTCCTGGAAGGGGGCAGGGCTGATTATCTTTATAACAGCCTGGAAGTATTGCTTGATGCTCTTCTTCAGGAAGGCTACGAGATTGTAAGTGTATCATCATTGCTCGGCAGGAACCGCTAATTAAAATTTTCCCATCAATGATTCAACCTTTTCTGTAAAACGGCGGTGGTTTTTTTCCGCCTGTTTAACAAAGGAACTGTCTTTGGCTGTTCCCACGACATTGTCCATTTCTGCCTTGTTCCGGTATGTAATAATTCTGAAAGGATTGTGAAAATCCTTGGCCCTGCTTACATACACCTGTTTTCTAATCCAATCGCTGATTTTAACTGTTTTTTCCATAGCTGCTTTAAAAGCCTCCGGTTTTTCAAGGGGATGTGCGCTATCTGATTTGCCGCATATAAAGGACAGCGTTTTCCAGGCATGGCAGGCTTTTTCTTTTTCGTAAGCTGCAGCCATTTCATCGTACCGGGCATGGATACTTTTCCAGTTTTTAATGTTTCCTTCCCGGATGTCTTTTCGTAAGGCATCAACAAAAAATGCAGGAACTATTTGACCTCCCATGTTTATCCAGTCTTTTACTTTGTTTTCTGAGCTGTTTAAATCTTCATTTATCTGTGAAATACTATGTTCAAAGGAAAAATCAGCCTGGTTTTCCAAATAACAAATTGTGGTTTTCATGCCGTAATAAAAGAGCATGTCTTTGTAGGCAGCCATAGCTTTGCGGGGTTTTAGAATCACAACCGGGCGGGTATGCCGTTCGAGCCCAAAAGCAGGTATAGTTTCATCTTCGTCTTTGGTACTGTAATCGTATTCGTGATATTCATCTTTTCCTTCCCTTTCGTAATCGGATTCAAAGTCTGCAGTTCCTTCATTCATTCCTGCTGAACTCATCCATTCTTGTATCAGTTCCAGGGCTTTGATAATTTCCCCGGCCGTATCGGGGGCCATGTATTCTGTTTCGATATATTGTTCTTTGCGGAAGCGCCTGTCCCTGTTTTTTGTTTTCCAGGAATTTCGTTCCAGTGCAAAGAGGTTGTAGAGCCAGAAGTAAGCAGGCATAACTTCCAGTCTGTTTGCATGAACATTATTGATGACCAGGGAAAAGGGAAGAGGAATGTTGAGCTCATAAGGAAAATCCCCTTTTGCAATAAGACAGAATGATGCAAAACGGCTTGAATGTTTCAGGGTTACCGAAAGTCCCGGCCAGAAACCCCGGCCTGCCCTGATTTCCCCGTCATTTGCCCTGCTGTTGTGGTTGCTTCCCACGGTGGCGGCGGCGGCCATGTTACATGTCCCTTCGATTAAACTGGCAATAAGAAACGAGTTGTTGTGGTGTTGTTCATGAACGGGAAAGACAAGATTGTTCAGTATTTCGCAGCATGAAACGGTGGAGTTGTCTCCCAGTACGGAATGAATAAGCCGTGCCCCGTATTTAAGACTGCAATGGCGTCCTAAAACAAAACGAACCGCCTTTGCGCCGTAAAAAACATGGCAGCCATAACCGACTATTCCATTAACCAATTCCACCCCTTCCCCTATTTGAGTGGCTTCGTCTTCGCACGAAAGGATCGTAAGGTTTTTAAGTTTGTTAACCCCCTTTATGTAAGCCGATTCTCCCACCATTGTATCTTTGATAATTCGGCAGCTTTTAATTAATGTTCTACGACCAATGGTTCCGTAAAAACCACGCTGCCGGGATTGTACTCCCGCTTCCGGACTATACTTATTATTACCGCCGCAGCACAGCAGGGCTTGAGTTTCCTGGGTAATTTCCCTGAGTTTTTCCACCAGCGCTGTATCGTCCCTCCAGGCTGCCCAGAGGAAAGCATCTGCGGGAATCATATCAACAAAGGGAAGAATGGAACGCCCTCCGGCCTCGTTCATTACATCGATCCAGATGCGGACATCTTCGTCTTCGCCTTCTTTGACAATTCCGTTTCCGAACTTTGTGTGGTTAGTGGTAACCAGTTCATCGATGCGGGAACATATACAGTTCTTTCCAATAATGTAATGGGAAACAAGCGAACAGTCCTGAATTGAAACATAATCCCCAATGTCACAGGAAATAATTGTGCTGTTCCGTATTCCCACAGGTACGCAAAAGTCGTGATGTTTAAGAAGTTTATTTTCGGTTCTGCCCAAACGTACCAGACCATAGAATGCAGAGTTTCTTACCATGGCTGGATCAAAGGGATCGACAACCAATACATCGTTCCAGTTACCGGCACGGCAGCCGTTTTGTTCCAGTATGGCAATTTCGTCCGCACGTACATTTCTCCAGGGCATTTCTCCCAAAACAGCGGCAGCCTGGAGATTGCGTATCCAATATTCATCGTTCCCTTCCGGAAGATATGGTGTTGGTACAAAGCCGTATCCATAGGTTTCTGAGTTTAATAATTCCATGTTCTTATAATATAAATTTAATGACGGAAAAAATAAGTACCCGATGCGGCAAAGGCACGCATCAATCTTCCCTGTAATATATAAAGCAAAGACGCCTGAAACTGCGCCCTATGGGTTACCCTCCGGAGAAACGTTTAATTTTATTTTGCCAAGCGGTCAACCAAAAGAAGGGTAAAATAATATCTGGAAAAACTGGTTACCTCTATGATAGACTGTGATATGTTATAGTTTCATGGAGGAACATAGTGTACAAACCAGTTGATCCAAAGGTAAGTTTTCCCAAACTGGAGGAAAATGTCCTTGCCTTTTGGACATCCAACAATATTTTCGAAGAATCCGTATCACAGCGGGAGGGCAGGCCGGATTTTGTCTTTTACGATGGGCCTCCCTTTGCAACAGGGCTTCCTCACTTTGGGCATTTTGTTCCGTCTACCATAAAGGACATTATTCCCCGCTATAAAACCATGAAAGGTTTCCGCGTGGAACGCCGCTTTGGCTGGGATTGTCACGGCCTTCCGGTAGAAGCGCTGATAGAAAAAGAACTGGGGCTGAATTCCAAAACCGATATAGATCGCTATGGTGTCGCCAAATTTAACGAAGCCTGCCGTGCTTCGGTGCTGCGCTATGTCAAGGAATGGCGGGCGGTTATTACACGCCTTGGGCGCTGGGTGGATTTTGACAACGACTACAAAACGATGGAACCCGCATACATGGAAACAATTTGGCACGCTGTCGCCAGTCTGTGGGAAAAAGGTCTTCTTTACGAAGGCCATTACATACTGCCGTACTGTCCTCGCTGCGCTACGGTGCTTTCCAATCATGAATTGAATCTTGGCGGCTATAAAGAAGTTTCCGATCCGTCAATCACGCTGCGTTTTAAAGTTACCGGCATGGCTCCCGGCAGCCCTGCCGCCAAAACTATCGAGGCCGCCGACCTTGCGCAGGGTGCAGGAGGCGCCGCGTACATTTTAGCATGGACGACGACTCCGTGGACGCTGCCTTCCAACCTGGCCCTTGTCCTTGGACCGGACATTGATTACGTGCTGATCCTCGATGGCGCAGATCGTTACATTCTTGCCGAATCCCGGCTCGGTGCGTATTATAAAAATCCTTCCGATTACAAGGTTATTTGGCGGAAAAAAGGCGCCGATCTCAAGGGAATTAAATTTGAACCGATGTTTCCTTACTTTGCCCATGCAGAAAAAGACAATGCCTTTCAAACGTATTTGGGT